>DCZC01000195.1:2751-3087 GCA_002331565.1 Gemmatimonas sp. UBA2094 | reverse complement strand
GACAAAACCGTCGGGAGTGTGTGGCTCCTCCTGATGGACTCGAACCATCAACCCTGCGATTAACAGTCGCATGCTCTGCCAATTGAGCTAAGGAGGAAAGTGCCCGCCGAGGATACCAGCGCGGGCGACGGCGGCTCAGACGGCCGCCGCTAGATCCCCAACGTCTCGCGCAGCAGCGCCAATCGCTCCATGGCCGCCGCCTGCAAGGCCGGATCTTGGGCGTTCAGGCCCTCGTCAAAGATGACTGACCAGCGGATCTCCCCGCTGAGGCCGGCGCGTCTGGCGACGAGCCGGGCACCGGCGCCAGGTGACACCTCGACGTGCTCGCTCACAACC
>DCZC01000195.1:2128-2554 GCA_002331565.1 Gemmatimonas sp. UBA2094 | reverse complement strand
GTGACGTAGGTGCGCACGATGGCCGGGAGATCGCCCGCCTCCGGAAGTGTCACCCGACGGGTCTGCCGCCCCTGAGCGTCCAGAACCAGCGTGAGAACTGGGGGCTCCCAGGTCGCCCGCACGATGTCATTCCATCCAAGGCGCTCGTCGGTGCCGAGGTAGAGGGCGTGGTCAGTAACGGCGATGGTGATGGCGGGTTGCGTGGCGATTGCCCATGCGCTGAGTCGTTCGCCCTTCACGATCGGCAGTTGCGTGACCTGCGTGGGCGTCCTTCGCCCGAGAGGGTTACGCACTGTCGACCTGCGACTGAGCCAAGGAGCGCTGGTACTCGGTGAGGTCGAGCAGTTCCGCGAACAGCGACTGGTATTCCGGGGAACCGGGGTCCGTGCGCTGCATGCGGCCCTTGAGTTCGGTGATCTGGCGGGT
>DCZC01000195.1:490-1872 GCA_002331565.1 Gemmatimonas sp. UBA2094 | reverse complement strand
ACAGAGAGTTCGCGCACGAGTCCGCGCACGTCATCATCGCCCGACGCCTCGAGCACCGCATCCACCCACGCCAGCCCGACCACGTCGATCGACGGTCCACCGGCGGCCGCGATCGCTGCATGCACGCCGAGACCGGTGGGGTGCGTGAACGAGGATTCCTCGACGCTCTCGTACCACGCCGCCACCGCGGCCGGCTGCTGTAGCGCTGCCTTGAGCGCCTCGCGCTCGACGGTGAGGCCGGGGTCACGTCGCGCGTTGACTGATGGTCGCGGCGGCGGAGTGGGCAGCGACTCAGGTGTGCTCGCGGTGGCCGGGCGTGCCGCCGCGGGCTTGGTGCGACCGGCACGGTCGACCGCGCGACGAACCTCGTCCATGTCGATACCCAGCCATCCGGCGAGCATGCGCGTGTACTCGGGTCGAAGAGACGGATCTTTGATTCGTGCGACTAATGGCGCTGACTCCTGCAGGGCGCCCACTCGACCTTCAGCCGTTTCGAGGTTGTACCCGGCGAGGGTGCTTCGGATGGCGAACTCAAACAACGGCGAACGGTTCTCGACAAGCTCGCGCACCGCGGCATCGCCATGAGCCTGACGGAGTTCACACGGGTCCATACCTGACTTCTCCACCGCGACGAATGTCTGCGACACGAAACGCTGGTCCTCTTCGAACGCCCGAAGTGCAGCCTTTTGGCCGGCCGCATCACCATCGAAGGTGAAAATCACGTGGCCGCGCATTTGATCGTCGTCCATCAAGAGGCGCCGAAGCACCTTGATGTGTTCGGCACCAAACGACGTGCCGCACGTGGCGACCGCGGTGGTGACGCCGGCGAGATGGCAGGCCATGACGTCGGTGTATCCCTCAACGATGACGGCCTGCTGCTGCTTGGCGATGTCGCGGCGGGCAAGGTCGATGCCGTACAGCACCTGACTCTTCTTATATAGGGGTGTCTCAGGGGTGTTGAGGTACTTGGGGCCCTCGTCATCGTCGTAGAGCTTGCGGGCACCGAACCCGATGACGTCGCCGCTGAGGTCGCGGATCGGCCACACGAGCCGCCCGCGGAAGCGGTCGTAAACCCCTCGGTTGCCTTGACTGACCAAGCCACCCGCCATCAGCTCGGCGTCCGTGAACGCTTTCTGGCGCAGGTGGTTGGTGAGGGCATCCCAGCCTTTGGGGGCGTAGCCCACGCCGAAGTGGGCGCACGCCTCAGCATCGAAGCCGCGGCCGGTGAGGAACTCGCGGCCGGTCTGGGCTTCGGGTGTGCCCAACTGTTGACGGTAGAAGTCGGCAGCCGCCTTGTGCGCCTCGACCAGCCGCGTGCGCTGGCCCTGCTGTCGATTGATGGCTGCGCCACCCTCGACGTACCGAAGCTCAACGCCTGTGCG
>DCZC01000195.1:0-228 GCA_002331565.1 Gemmatimonas sp. UBA2094 | reverse complement strand
TCGCCGCCCTCGCCGCAGCCGAAGCAGTACCACATGCCCCGCGCCGGAGTGACGTGGAAACTGGGCGAGCGCTCCTCGTGGAACGGGCACAGGCCCTTGAGCGAACCGCCGCCGGCGGACTTGAGGCTGACGTAGTCACGGACGACCTCATCTATCCGAGCGCGCTCGCGTACGAGGGCGATGTCCTCGTCTCGAATACGGCCGGCCATGCCCGGAGTCTAAGTCGGC
>DCZC01000182.1 GCA_002331565.1 Gemmatimonas sp. UBA2094 | reverse complement strand
AATCCATAGGTTTATTGAATGTATTGTTTAAGAACATTCGATTTGAATGTCCGCCCGCATTCGATGAGACTACGCCCGTGACATCACGCGCCGCGCGCGGCGATAGCGCCCCCCCTCTCCAAGCCGTCATGTTCGACATTCTCAAGGCGAATCTGCTCTCGCCCATTCCGCTCGCCTTCGCGCTCGGCATCTTCGCGCGCCTGGTGAAGAGCGAGTTCTCGCTGCCGAAAGACATTTACAGCACGCTGTCGATTTACCTACTCTTCGCGCTTGGCCTCAAAGGTGGCGTCGAGCTGTCGCACGCCACCTTCGAGGCCATCGTCGCCCCGGCCGGCGTCACCCTGCTCCTCGGCTGCATCACGCCCATCACCGCGTTCGCCGTGATGCGCTACGTCGGTCGCTTCAACGCGTCCGACTCGGCCGGCATGGCGGCCCACTACGGCTCGGTGAGCGCGGTGACCTTCATCGCCGCGCAGCAGTTCATGCAGCGCGTCGGCGCACCGGCCGAAGGGTTCATGCCCACGCTGCTCACGCTGCTCGAAAGCCCGGGCATCCACATCGCGCTGTTCATCGGCGCGGTGCAGCGCAACAAGGCGCTTGCGGCGGCGGGTGGTGAGGCGGCCGCGCACGACAGCCTCAAGGCCGTGCTGCACGAAGTGCTTACGGGACGCACGATGATCCTGCTGGTCGGTGGTCTGGTCGTGGGCTGCTCGATGGGCGAGAGTGGCTGGACGTCCGTATCGCCGTTCTTCGACAGCGGCTTCAAGGGCGCGCTCACGCTGTTCCTGCTGGAGATGGGGGTGGTGGCCGGCGACCGTCTCGGCGATCTCAAGAAGGTGGGGCCGTTCCTGTTCGGCTTCGGCGTGCTGATGCCGTTGGTGCACGGCACGCTCGGCGTGACGCTGGGCACGTGGGCCGGACTGTCGGCCGGCGGCGCCGCCGTGCTGGGAGCGATGGCGGCGAGCGCGAGCTACATCGCCGCGCCGCCCGCCGTCCGCCTCACACTGCCAGACGCGAATCCCACCTACTCACTCACGGCGGCGCTGGCGATCACGTTCCCGTTCAACATCCTCGCCGGCATCCCGATCTACTACAACCTCGCCCAGCGCTTCGCGGCCTGAGATCCGACACATGCTGACCTATCCATTCAAGCTGGTTACGATCATCGCCGAGCCCGTGCTCGAGCCACGCATCACGCAGGAGCTGCGCAAGCTGGGCGCGTCAGGGTTCACCGTGGTGGAGGGGCGCGGCCAGGGGTCGCGCGCGCTGCACGCGGCGGAGATACCGGGCATCAACGTGCGCATCGAAACCATCGTCCCGCCCGATGTGGCCGACCGCATCGTCGAGCACGTCGCGAAGAGCTATTTCGCCGACTACGAGGTGATCGCCTACCTCTCCGATGTGCAGGTGGTGCGCGGCGAGAAGTACACCACCACGCCCAAGCGCCCAGCCCCGTAACATCGTCCGCCCTACTTCCTTGTTGCCCATGCTTTCGCTCAACACGCTCAATTATCAACACCTGCTGTACTTCTGGGTCGTGGCGCGCGAAGGCAGTATCGCGCGCGCAACCGAGGTGCTGCATCTCACGCAGCCCACCATCAGTACGCAACTCAAACTGCTGGAGCGGGCGCTGGGCGCGGCCCTGTTCGAGAAGCGCGGGCGCAACCTGGTGCTCACGGAAACGGGCCACCTGGTGTTCCACTACGCCGACGATATGTTCCGCACCGGACGCGAACTCACCGAGGCGTTGGCCCGCGGTGATGCGAGAGCGCCCGTCAGGCTGGTGTTGGGGATTTCCGACTCCCTCCCCAAGCTCACCACCTGGCGCCTGCTCAAACCGGCGCTCGACGCCATCGACGGGTTGCGGCTCACCTGCCGCATCGACAAGACGGAACGTCTGCTCGCCGACCTTGCGGTGCACGCCCTCGATGTGGTGCTCACCGACACGCCCGCGTCCGCCGGTTTGCCGATCACGCTGTTCACGCATCTGTTGGGCGAATGCGGTCTCACGGTATTCGGCACGGAGGAACTGGCGAACCGGTATCGTCGCAAGTTCCCCGATTCGCTCGATGGCGCACCGTTCATCATGCCGACGTCGAACACGGCGATGCGCCGCTCGCTCGACGCCTGGTGCCTGGCGCGCGACGTGCGCCCCGACGTGGTGTGCGAAGCGGAGGACGTGGCGCTGCTGCAGGTCTTCGGTCAGGAAGGGATGGGCCTCTTCGCTGCGCCCACCGTGGTGGAAGCGCAGATCCGCCGGGCCTATCACGTGCGCGTGGTGGGACGCTTACCCGATGTCCGCGAGCGATTCTACGCCGTCAGCGCCGAGCGGAAGCTCGCGCACCCGGCGGTGGTGGCACTGAGCGAGGTGGCGCGGACGAAGTTGTTCGGGTAGCGCTGTTGCACTGATAACTGAAAACAGTCACTACAAACTACGAACTTCCCCGGAAATCACGTGATCTCCGCGGGAGTCTGTAGTTCGTAGTTGAAGTTCTTGGTTCTCAGTTGTGCCTACGTACGGCGAGATCGTTACACCGGCACCGTGAACCAGAACTCCGCGCCCTTGCCGACTTCGGAGTTCACGCCGATCTCGCCACCGTGCGCCTCCACGATCCCCTTGGCGATGTACAAACCAAGGCCGGAGCCAGAACGCAGCAGCCGAGGGGCTTGGAAGTAGCGCTCGAAGAGGCGCGGGATGTCGTCGTGGGCGACGCCCGGACCCGAATCCCGTACGCTGATGCGCAGCCGCTCCTCACCACAGGTAGCACTCAGCACGATCTCGCCACCATGCGGCGTGAAGCGAACCGCGTTGCCGAGGAGATTGGACAGCACCTGCTGCAACCGGTGGCGATCGGCGAGCAGTACGGGCAGATCGCCATCGATCTTCCGCACGAAGCGGAGCGCCGCGTCCACCATCACCGGCTCGAACATGTCGGCGCATTCCTTGAGCATGTCGTGGGCCGGCACCCGGCGCCGCTCCACGCGCAGCCGTCCCGCCGAAATGCGCGTGACGTCCTGTAGATCCTGAATGAGGCCGTCGGCCTGGCGCGCGGCGGCGCGCACCGCCTCCACCTCCTCACGCGCGATCTGCACCGGCCCCTCCGGCATCGTTCCCGTATCAGCATCGCGCTTGAGTACGGCCCCGGTGAGCATCAAGATGGCGGCCACGGGGTTGCGGAGATCGTGCGAGACGATGGCGAGCATTTCGTCTCGCTCACGCACGGCGCTGCGTGTCTGCTGATACAGGCGCGCGTTTTCGAGCGCCAGTGCGGCAAGCCCCGCGAACTGGTCGGCCGCCTGCTGCTCCTCGAGCGAGTGCACGGCGCCGGGGCGCGTGCGCACGAGATGCAAGGCACCGATGGCGCGGCCACTGGCCCGCAACGGCACGAGCAGAATGGCACGCGCTCCCAGCAACTCGACGCGGCTGCGTAACGCTGCATCATGGAAGTTCGCCGTGAGCCATGCGCCGACGTCCGTGATGCGCTGCGCTTCCGTCTCGTGCGCAACACGGGTGCCGCTCGCGGCCGCGGGTTCGAGCGCGAGTGGCTCGGCGACGCGCGACACCAGCGCCGCCGTTTCTTCGTGCCAATGCGGGCCCATGTGCGTGGCCGCCGCGCGGCGCATGGCGCCCTCGGGCATGAGCAGTTCGAGCATACTCCATTCGCCGAGCAGCGGCACCGGCAACTCGGCGATGGTGGCCATCGTGGACTCCACATCGAGCGACGCGGCGAGGACCCCGCCGGCGGTCGCGAGGAGCTTCTGCCGCTCCTCGGTATTCACCCGTTCACTCACATCACGCAACGTCACCATGAACGTGCGTGCGCCGTCGATGGACACGCGCGCGATCGAGGCTTCGGCTGGAAACTGGTCGCCGTTCTTGCGCAGCCCGGCAATCGGTCGCCGGCGCGCAATGATGCGCGCATCCGTTGGACCCTCGGCGAAGGTGCGCATGTGTCCGCGGTGCACCGCACGGGCGCCCATGGGCAACAGGCGATCGAGCGGCTGGCTGATCATCTCGGCCTCGGTCCATTGGAAGATGTGCTCGGCACCGCGGTTGAACCGTACGATGTGGAATTCTTCGTCGAGCGTGATAATCGCGTCGGCCGAGATTTCGACGACCGCGGCGAGGGCGGCGTGAGAATGCGTGTCTGCCATACATTGGGAATGAATTCACCTGAAGCAATGCCGGCAATTCCACGCCTGCCGTGTCGCGCAAGGAGGCGCATGGCGGCAGAATCGTCGCGGGCATCGTCGCCACGTGGCGGCGGCCATGACGGGTGAGCCACGTGCCGACTCGTCCCATCATGTACCGGATGTCATCATTAAGTGTATGCGAATATCCGCCCTGCCGTTCCCGATATCCCCGCTACCTCTCGTTACGCTAGGCTTTCTGGTGGCGGGAGCAGCCGTGCCGCTCGCGGTTTCGACGGATCCGTGGCGCGGTCGCGTGTGGCTGCTGGGGCTGCTCGTGACCGGCCTCCCGGTGGCATGGCGCACCTTCCGTGGCATGCTCCGCGGCGAATTCGCGTCCGATGTGGTGGCGATGCTCGCGATCGTTGGGGCCCTGTTGCTTGGCCAGCCATTGGCCGGACTCGTGGTGGTACTCATGCAGACCGGCGGGGAGGCGCTCGATGCCTACGCCGTGGCGCGCGCATCCAACGCCGTGCAGGCACTGGAAGCGGATGCCCCGCGTCACGCGCACCGCGTCGTAGACGGTCGGGTGAGCGACATCGACGCAGCGGCGATCGAGCCCGGTGATGCCCTGCTGGTGCGCCCCGGGGAGCTCGTCCCCGCCGACGGCGTGGTCACTGACGGCACGTCGCACGTGGACACGTCGCGACTCACCGGTGAGCCCGTACCGGTGCGGGTCGTAGCCGGCACCCGGCTGTTCTCGGGAAGCGTCAATCTGGATGGCGCCTTCACCATGCACGCCGAGCGACGGTCGCAGGAGAGCCAGTACGCCCGTATCGTGGATCTGGTACGCAGTGCGCAGGCGTCGAAGAGCCCGTTGCAACGCACCGCCGATGTGTGGGCCGTGTGGTTCACGCCCCTTACACTGCTGGCCTGTCTCATGGCGTGGTTCGTGTCGCACGACTGGACGCGGGTGCTGGCCGTGTTGGTGGTGGCCACCCCATGTCCGCTCATCCTTGCCGCTCCGGTGGCGATCATCGGCGGCATCAATCGCGCGGCGCGACGGGCGATCATCGTGCGCCACGGCGGGGCGCTCGAGGGACTCGCCAAGGTCGATACGGCGGTGTTCGACAAGACCGGCACGCTCACCGTGGGCAAGCCGCAGGTGTCGGACGTGATCGTGGGCACCTCCGCTTCCCCTCTCGACCTGCTCGCCCGGGCGGCCGCGGTGGAGCAAGGCTCGGGGCATCTACTGGCCCGGGTGATCGTAGCCGAGGCCGAGCAGCGCTGTGCCCCGCTCGGTCTGGCCACCCAACTGCAGGAGACGCCCGGGCGCGGGGTAACGGGTGTGGTGAACGGCGAGTGGGTGGCGGTGGGATCGCCGGATTTCGTACGGGAGGCGCTTCTCGGGCGCTCACCGGTGAGTGCCGGCGTACTGGCCGATATGGAACGCGAGGCCAACGGCCTGCGCGCCTACGTGGGAACAGAAGGCGGCGAGGTGGCACGCATCGAGTTCGCCGACCGCCTTCGCGACGAGCTGGCGCCAATGTTTGGCGAGTTGCGCCAACTGGGTTTCACCCAGGCGTATCTGTATTCGGGTGACAAGCACGCGAACGTCAGCGCGATTGCCGCGCAGGTGGGAATCACCGAGTTCGCCGGCGATCTTACGGCGCAGGACAAGGTGACGCGGGTGATGGCGTTGGAGAAAGCCGGGCGGCGCGTGCTGATGGTAGGCGACGGCACCAACGATGCCCCGTCGCTGTCGGCGGCCACGGTGGGAGTGGCGCTGGCGGGTCACGGCGGCGGGGTGGTGGCGGAAGCGGCCGACGTAGTCCTGCTTATCGACGACCCGTCGCGCATCGCCGAGGCGGTGCGCATCGGCCGCCGGGCGTTGTACATCGCCCGCCAGTCGATCGGCGTGGGACTGGGGCTGTCGTTGATCGGCATGGGGTTCGCCGCGGCAGGGATGCTCACGCCGGTGGCGGGTGCGCTGATTCAGGAAGCGATCGACGTGGCGGTCATCCTGAACGCGCTGCGGGCGGCGGGCAGCGTCAGAACTCGTCAGCGGCAAGCGCCATGATGGGGGCGCTACCGGCCTGAATGGCCGCGAGCAGCGTCGCGGTTTCCGGCAGCAGGCGGCTGAAATAGAACCGGGCCGTCTTGAGCTTGGCCTCGTGGAAGCGCGCGTCTCCCTCTCCCGCCGCCAGCTTCTGCTGCGACACGGTGGCCATGCGCAACCACTGCCAGCCCACGGCGACGTAACCCATCAGGTTGAGATACTCGGTTGCGGCTGCCCCCACCTCGTCGGGATTCGCGAACCCCTTCTCGGCGAGCAGCATGGTGGCCTTCTGCAACTGGTACAGCGACGCGCCGAGCCCCTTCGCGAACTCCTCGAGCCCGTCCACCGACGCGGCCGCTTCGACGTCGCCCTTGACCAGTTCGAAGAAGCGGCGCACCGGACGTCCCCCTTCCATGGACAGTTTGCGCCCCACCAGATCGAGCGCCTGCACGGCGTTGGTGCCTTCGTAGATCTGCGCGATGCGCGCGTCCCGTACGTACTGCTCGATGCCGTACTCCTTGATGTAGCCGTGCCCGCCTAGCGTCTGCAGCGCGATGTTGGTGTTCTCGAACCCGCGATCGGTGAGGAACGCCTTGATCACCGGCGTCATGAGCGCCACGAGATCCGACGCTTCCTCCCGCGCCACCGCATTGGGGTGGCGATGCTCGACATCGATGCGGATGCCCACCCAGTAGGCCAGCGCGCGCATCCCTTCGTTGAGCGCCTTGATGCGCAACAACCCCTTCCGCACGTCGGGATGCACGAGAATGGAATCGGCCGGGCCGTCGGGGTTCTTGGGCCCCGTCAGCGACCGCCCCTGCAACCGGTCTTTCGCGTACGACAGCGCGTTCTGATAGGCCACCTCGGAGAGCCCGAGGCCCTGCAAACCCACCGCGAGACGCGCCCCGTTCATCATGACGAACATCGCGCGCATCCCCTTGTGCGGCTCGCCCACCATCCAGCCGGTGGCGTTGTCGAAATCGAGCACGCAGGTGGCGCTGGCCTTGATGCCCATCTTGTGCTCCACGCTGCCGCAGGTGACGCCGTTGCGCGTACCGATGCCGCCTTCTTCGGTGGGCAGGTACTTGGGCACGAGGAAGAGCGAGATCCCCTTGGTGCCCCCCGGCGCATCGGGGAGCTTGGCCAGCACGAGGTGCACGATGTTCCCGGTGAGATCGTGCTCGCCGGCGCTGATGAAGATCTTCTGCCCCGTGATCGTGTACGCGCCGTCACCCGCCGGCATGGCCCTGGTGTTGATGATGCCCAGATCGGTACCGGCATGCGCTTCGGTGAGGCACATCGTACCGCCCCATGTGCCGTCGATGAGCTTGGGGAGGAAGCGCGCCTTGAGGTCGTCCGATCCGTGGCTCATCAGCGCGCTATAGGCCCCGTGCGACAATCCCGGATACATGGAGAACGAGAGGTTGGCCGAGCAGAGCATCTCCTCCATGACGAAGCGCACCATCTCGGGCAGCCCGGTGCCGCCGTACTGCGGTTCCGCGCTGATGGCCGTCCAGCCGTCGGCCGTGTAGCGCTCGTACGCCTCCTTGAAGCCGCGCGGGGTCTTCACCTCGCCATTCACCAACGCCACGCCCTCGGCGTCTCCCGACTGGTTGAGAGGAAAGAGCACCTCTTCACAGAAGGTGGCGCCACCCTTGAGGACTTCCTCGATCATCTCCGGCGTGGCGTCTTCGAATCCGGGCAGCGCGGCGAGCTGGCCGATGTCGTGCACGTCGTTGAGGAGATAGCGGATATCGTCGAGCGGAGCGCGATAGGCGGGCATGATCTGGGCTCGGAGTAAGTGATGATTGGAAAGTGTGGCCCGGACCGTGCGCCGGCAAGAGAAATGCGACGGTGCCGTCATGTTTATGGCTTCCGTGTCCCGACGTGTTCAATGCGTTTTCACGCTTTTCGAGGGGGCAGCGTCCTTCCATTGGGTTGCCGGAGTCCGTTGCAAGGACTCTCACCGCTTGATCCTGGCCGCGTGAAACGGGCGGAACTCGGGACATACGCGCATCGTAGGGGTTACTGTGATGGCATCCCCTCATTCACCCGGCGGAGTCTCTACTCTGATGAAGCAGTTCTTTGCCGCGCTGGCGGCCAACCTGGTCACCATTGCGATCTGCGTCGTGGCAGGCGTGCTCCTGATTGTCGGCATCGCGGCCTCGGCGGGCTCGCGGCCCCCGACCGAGGTTCGAGAGGGGTCGGTGCTGGTCATCGACCTCGACGAGGCCCTTTCCGACCAGCCCGCCCGGCCGGCGGCGACCTCGTTCCTCGACGAGGCCCTGGCGCGCGGGCGCCCCTCGCTGCCGCTCCGATCGGCGCTGCTGGGGATCAAGGCCGCCGCTGACGACGATCGCATCAGCGGCATCCTGCTGCGTGGCAGCGTGACGGGCGACGGCGTGCGGTCGGGCTACGCAGCGCTGCGCGAGCTGCGTGGTGCGCTCACGGCCTTCGCCGCCTCGAAGAAGCCGGTGCACGCGTATCTCGTGAATCCCGACGTGGCCACGTACTACGTGGCGTCGGCCGCGAGTACCGTGACACTCGACCCGTTCGGGTCCCTGCTCTTCCCGGGACTCGCGTCCGAACAAGTGTTCTTCTCGGGATTGTTCGAGAAGTACGGCATCGGTGTGCAGGTGAGTCGCGTGGGCCGCTACAAGGCCGCCGTCGAACCGTTCACGCGGCGCGACATGAGCCCGGAGAACCGGCAGCAGGTGGCCTCGTATCTCGGTGACCTCTGGAGCGAGGTGAAGCGCGGTGTGGCCGCGTCGCGGAAGGTGGACACGGTGGCGCTGCAGACGGCGGTGGATGCGAATGGCATTCTCCTCCCGGCCGATGCACAGGCCGCGAAGCTCGTCGATCGTGTGGCGTACTTCGACGTGGTGCTCGGCGACCTGCAGAAGCTGGCGGGGGTGTCGCCGGCCAAGGACAACAATGGAGACGCACCGGCGGCGGATTCACGCGCGGCTAAGCTCGCGGCTGCGATGGAAACGCCCTCGCTCCCGCAGATCACGCTGGGCGCGTACGCCCCGCTCGCCGTGTCGAAGGAACGGCTCATCGGCGGCAGTCAGGCGGTGGCCGTCGTGTACGCCGAAGGGGACATCGTCGACGGCGAAGGGGGTGACAACCAGATCGGCGGTGCCTCGCTGTCACGCGCGCTGCGCGGCATCCGCCTCGACGAGCAGGTGAAGGCGGTCGTCTTGCGCGTGAACAGCCCGGGCGGCAGCGCCATCGCGTCTGAGCAGATTCAGCGCGAGCTCTCGCTCATCGCGGCACGCAAGCCGGTGGTGGTGTCGATGAGTTCCCTCGCGGCGAGCGGCGGCTACTGGATCAGCACGGCCGGCCGGAAAATCTTCGCCGAGCCGAACACGATCACAGGCTCGATTGGCGTGTTCTCGCTGGTGCCCAACATCAAGGGGCTGGCCAACCGGCAGGGCATCACCTTCGATACGGTGAAAACCGGCCGCTACGCCGATCTCTTTTCGATCGCGCGCCCGCGCACCGAGGCAGAGCTGGCGGTGCTCCAGCGCGGTACCGACGCGGTGTACACGGCGTTCCTCGAACGTGTGTCGAAGGCCCGCGGATTACCACTCGACTCGGTGCGCGCCATCGCCGAGGGGCGTGTCTGGTCTGGCGTGCAGGCGAGGCGCCTTGGCCTGGTGGACTCACTTGGCGGACTCGCTGAGGCGCTCAAGAGTGCGGCGTCGTTGGCCAAGCTGACGGGCGACTACGACGTGCGTGAGTATCCGCGCCTGAAGAGCGCTGCGGAGCGACTCACGGAGCTGGTGGAGAATCGTCCGGAGCCCGTGGCGGCGAAGATCGACGCCGTGGCGCGCGAGCTCGGTGCCACCGGTCCGGCCGCAGAGCTCGCACGTGACCTGACCCATGAACTGGGCGTGCTGCTCACGTACAACGATCCGCGCGGCGTGTACGCGCGGATGCCGTACATTTTGCGGATCAGGTAACTCGTATCCCACGCCCCAACACTGATCCGTGACCAGTGTTGGGTAGGGGCCACGGGTTCCGAGACTTCGCAGGTCGCATCGTCACCGGTCGCCCACGATACTGCGGCGACCTGATACGCACCCGTTCGACGAGTGCGTTGACCGCTTCCTGGCCGCGGCCGATGAGCGTGTCGTAGGGGCCGAGGACGTCTTCGGCGAAGATCATCCCCAGCCACAGACGCGCCGGGATCAGCCTTCGAACACTGGCGTCTTCCAGGCCCAGTCGGTGGTCTGCCGATGGGACTCGAGGCGACGCCCCCTGGCTTCCCATTCGGCGAGCTCGGCGCGCGTGCGCGCCAGATGGGCCGCCGCCTTGGCGACGCACGCCGCGATCCCGCGCGCCTGTACGTCGGCGAGCGCCCACTCGGCCGCCTTCACACGGGCGCGGGCGATGGCCAGCTGTTCGACACAGCGGGTCGCGTGGAAGCTGCTCCACGCATCGACCGGCTGATCATCGTCGATGCCGTAAAGCGACCAGATGCCATCGGTGATCGGGATGGCGTCGAGGAGGAAGCCATCGAAATCGTCAGGAATCGAAGCCGAGGCGTCCGTGCTGTGCATGCTCATGGAGAGGCACCGAAAAGGTGGGCGAACGAGGAGCGAACGTCGAACACCTATGTCAATCCCCGACGCGTGCACTCTGGTTCCCGCGCCACGACACCTGCCCGTAGGACGTGCGCGAAGCGCGTCGCTAGATTGCCGCCATGCCAACGCAACGGTTTTCGAAAGCGGTCGCGGTGCGGACCATGACGCTGCTCGTGATGTGCTGGGCGGTACCTTCAGCCGCCCAGCCACGCGCGCCGGGAGCGAAGCCCACGGAGCGGCCGCCGGCCACCTCGGC
>DCZC01000073.1:9028-9285 GCA_002331565.1 Gemmatimonas sp. UBA2094 | reverse complement strand
GACGGCGCGCCGGACGCGCCTCGCGCACGCGGGCCGTAGGCGAGCCACGCGGCCAGCAGGCCGACGGCGATGGCAATGATCCAGCGGATCACGGGAAGTGGCTCACGGGAGGTCGCTCAGCGACGGCGCACAGGCAGCAGGAATCGGCACACTGGGGTTACGCGGTGCCGAGGCGTTGTGCTCGAAAGCGCGGGGCGCGCCGGGAACGGGGCGCGGGCTCCGCTCAGTCGCCGTCGGGCTTCGCCGCTGCCGTGCGG
>DCZC01000073.1:1734-8896 GCA_002331565.1 Gemmatimonas sp. UBA2094 | reverse complement strand
CGGGAACGGGGCGCGGGCTCTGCTCAGTCGCCGTTGGGCTTCGCCGCTGCCGTGCGGCCCACGAGCCGCTGCGACGACTGGTCGAGCTGAGCGAATAGACGGGTCTTGAGCTGCTCGAAGGCGCGCCGCTGCGACGCGGCCAACGGCTCGCCGCTCTGGTTCCTGAGCGCCACGCGCGGATCGCGATGCACGCCGTTCACCAGTACCTCGAAGTGCAGATGCGGCGCGGTGGACAGCCCGGTGGAACCCACCTGCCCGATGGTCTGCGAAATGCTGACCGGCTGTCCCGAGCGGACGTTGTAGGCGCGCAAGTGCCCGTACCGCGTCACGAAGCCGTTGGTGTGCCGGATTTCGACGGTCTTGCCGTACCCACCGCGCCAGCCCGCGAAGATCACCCGGCCGTTGCCGAGCGCGCGTACGGGCGTACCTGAAGCGGCGGCATAGTCGGTGCCGGCGTGACGGCGCATGGTCCCGAGAATGGGATGACGCCGCATGCCGAAGACGCTGGAGATGCGACGGAAGGCGAGCGGCGCACGCAGAAACGCGGCCCGCATCGACTTGCCTTCGCCGTCGAAGTAGGCCACCCGCCCGCTCTGCGTGAACCGCATGGTCTCGACCGGCTTCCCGTCGACCGTCATGCGGGCGGCGATGATGTTGCCGGGGCGTACGAGACCGTTTTCCGCCGTCCGCCGTTCGACCATGACACGCACGGAGTCGTTCTTCTGCAGGTCGCGGCTCAGGTCGATGCGATACTCGAGAATATCAGCGAGCGCGTACGCCAGCTCGGTGCGTTGGCGTTCGGGGAACGCCTCGGCGCCGCCGGCGATGGCGGCCGTGAGCGTGGAGGTCACGACGCCGCCGACCACCACGGTGTCGGTGGTCCACTGGAGCGTCTGTTCCTGTTCCACCCATGGCTTGCCGAAGGCGCGGGTGAATCGGACGACGCGGTCGATGGCGAGTTGCAGCACCACCTCGGACGCCCCCGAATCGGGGTCGACCTTGGTCGTAATGGTGGTACCGGCGCGGACCTTCCGCGGATCGAGCGCGGAGGCGACGCTGAGCGCCTCGGCGGCTTCCTGCGGAGCGAGCCCCGCCCTTTCGAGCGCAACCGACAGCGGCTCACCGCGGCGGATGGTATCCACCCGGGTACGCCAACGGGCAGCGATGGAAACACGAGGCCCCGCCGCCAGAACACTGGCCGCGGGGCGCTCCTGAACTGGACGTCCCAGCGCGATGGCAGCCGCTCCGATGCCCAGGCAACCGGCGGCGACGAGCAGCTTTCGCGTGGCGTTCAATCCATCTGTCTCCGTATGAACGTCGGGATTTCCATGTCGTCGGGCTCTGACGACGTGGAGGCGGGTGGAACCCGGGGCGGGCGAGGCTGTGCCCCTTCCCACGCTGGACGCGCGGTGGGCGCCGCCGGTCTCACCGGCGGCTTGGCCCCGGACGGGAACGGCAACACGGCCCGGCCCTTCGGTGCCACCGGCTGGACACCGGAATCTGGACCCGGAAACGGCCGAGCGGAACCCCCAGCGCCAGACATCGCAGCCGCGGCATGCTGCGGCATGGTGGCGAGGTTCTGCATGTACCGGTCAAAACCGGTCGCGATGACCGTGACGCGGATCTCTCCCATCATGGCGGGCTCATGCACGGCGCCGAAGATGATCTCGGCGTCGTCCCCGACCGCATCGTGCACGATGTCGTTGATCTGGTGCACTTCGCCGAGGGTGAGATCTTCCCCGCCGGTGATATTGACCAGCACGCCCGTGGCACCCGAGATGGACACGTTGTCGAGCAGCGGCGACGCGATGGCCTGCTGGGCGGCCTCGCTGGCGCGGTTCTCGCCGCGGCCGATACCGGTACCCATCAGCGCGGAGCCGCCGTTCTGCATGACGGTACGCACGTCGGCGAAGTCGACGTTCACCATGCCCGTCTCGCTGATGAGCACGGAGATGCCCTGCGTGGCATGCAGCAGCACCTCGTCGGCCTTCTTGAGCGCTTCGTGGAACGGGATGCCCTTGCCCACGACGGCCAGCAGCCGCTCGTTGGGCACGATGATCATCGTGTCCACGTGCTTGCGCATTTCGGCAATCCCCTCTTCGGCCTGGCGCATCCGCTTGCGGCCTTCGAAGAGGAAGGGGCGCGTGACGATACCGACGGTGAGGGCACCGGCCTCGCGGGCGAGCTGACAGACGACCGGGGCGGCGCCGGTGCCCGTGCCGCCACCCATGCCACAGGTGATGAACACGAGATCGGCATTGCCGAGGACGCGCTCGCAATCTTCGCGGTTTTCCTCGATGGCCTGACGCCCGATGTCGGGGCGCGCACCGGCGCCGAGCCCGCGCGTGAGCTTCTTGCCGATCTGGATCTTGACGTCGGCCTTCGAATTCATGAGGGCCTGTGCGTCGGTGTTTACCGAGATGAACTCCACGCCCTCGAGGTGTTCCTCGATCATGCGGTTCACGGCGTTGCCGCCGCCGCCGCCGACGCCGACCACCTTCATGCGGGCGTTCTGGGGAGCGGTCTCTTCGAACTCGAAGGTCATGCGGGGAAGCTCCATACGGGCTGGGCGGGCGCGGGGTGGAGGTCGCAGGGTTCGGTGGCCTTCCGAATCCTGGCAGGCCGGGTGCGGCGAGCTCCGCCGGCATCGGCGGACCGCGCTTCCGGACCATGTGCAAATGTGGACGGAGCGAATCAGTGGTACAAAAGCTTTCCTAGAATACACCTTCGATCGCGTCGCGCAAGCACCGGATTTTGTTGAAGTTGGCGCTTCGCCGGCGGCGCCCCTGCCATCACCACGACGACCGGTTTTTTTCCACAAAACCCACACGGCCGACGGTTCGTGATATTTCACGAACGGCCGGCCGTGTGGGTTGCACAGGGGCGTGACTCCGTCACTCTGGCGCGGCCGGACAGCGGCGCGTCAACAGACAGTCAGTGCGGTGCCGCCATCGATCAGAAGAAGTCCTGCAACCAGGTCTTCACGCGCGTGGCCAGCTTGTCCACGCCGGCGCCGCTCAGCGTCGACCGGCGCGATGTGGTACCGCTCAGCGCGGTGCGGTGCGCGGCGTACAACGCGAGACCCGCCACCGTGGCGAATTGCGGATCGGTGACGTTTTCCACGAGGCCATCGAGCTTGGCTCCGGGCACGCCGGTGCGCACTCCGAGGCCGAAGACGTCGGCGGCGAGTTCGGTAATTCCTTCGAGCGACGCCCCACCGCCGGTGAGCACGACCCCGGCGTTGAGCTTGCCCTGAAACCCGGCCTGCTGCACTTCCCGCACGACCTTGTCGAAGATCTCGTCCATGCGCTGATGAATGATGTGCGTCATCAGCTCGCGCGAGAGGTGCCGCTCACCGTGTGAACCGCTGGCCGGCATGGCGATCACCTGCTCCGGATCGATCAGCGGCTCGTACGCGCAGCCGTAGGCTTCCTTGAGCTGCTCGGCGTCGTGCTGCGTGATTCCCAGCCCCTGCACCAGATCGCTCGTGACGGTGTTGCCGCCGTACGGGATGGTACCGAGATGACGGATCTTGCCTTCGTGGAAGATGGCGAGATCGGTGGTCCCGGCCCCGAGCTCCACGAGCACGACGCCGAGTTCCTTCTCCTCTTCCGTGAGCACGGCCAGCGCACTCGCCAACGGCTCGAGCACGAGTTCGCGGGTCTTGTAGCCGGCCCGCTCGATGGCTTTGCGCAGATTCATCGCCGGCGAGCTGCCGATCGTGACGAGGTACATCTCCGTTTCGAGCCGCGTGCCGATCATGCCGACGGGATCACGGATGCCGTCGGCCTTGTCTACCCGGTACTCCTGCGGGATGGCGTGCAGCAGCTCGCGGTCCTGCGGAATGGCCATCGCGCGCGCGACCTCGTTCACGCGGTCCACATCGGGGCGCGTGATCTCGTCGCCGTTGATGGCGACGACGCCGGTGGAGCACATCGCGCGCACATGTTCGCCGGCGATGCCGACGAAGAGGCCATCGGGTTGCACGCCTGCGAGGCGACACGCCTCTTCGACGGCCGCACGGATGCTGCGGGTGGCCTCTTCGATGTCGCTCACGACGCCGCGCCGGAGCCCCATGGTGCGCGTGCTGCCCACCCCGAGCACCTTGAGCAGCGGCGTGCGCGGCACGTCGCCGTGCACCACGGCCACGAGAGCGGTGGTGTGGGCGGTGCCTATATCGAGAGCGGCAACAATGGATTCGGACGTCATGGCTGTCTGGCGATCACCTGGTTACGGAAGCGCAGATCGAGCTCCACGGCGCGCAGGCGGTTGCGCGCGAGGTCGGCTTCCACCGGTAATATGTCCTTGAACCGGCTCACGGTCACCTCAGAGGTGGTTCGGACCGTCACCGGCCCGAGCCTGATGCGGAATTCATCCGGCATCCCCTTGTCTTTCACCCGATCGGCCCGCTCGATCCGCGCGTAGAGTGCCGGCTCGGCCGTCCGCAGGCCGTCGAGCAACTGCATGAGGGCACTGTCGGCACTGGCCGAGAGTGGGACGTCCATGGGCACCGTGGCCGGGTCGATCGGGAGCCGGCGTCCGCCGGCGTCGACCGGATCGAGGCGCCCGTCCTGCCGACGCACCAGCGCCACCGGCTCTCGCTCGGTCACCTGCACGAGAATGGTGCCTGGGAGCTGCCGCTCCACCTGCACGTCGGCGACAAGCGGATGCGCTGCGAGGCGCGTGCCCAGTGGCGCCAGCTCCTGCCAGACCGACTGCAGCGTGTCCACCTTGAGCAGCGCGAGGGCCTCCGCGCGCGGAGTATACCGCATTCCCTCGAAGACGACACGTCGCACATGGAAGAACTCGAGCCGGGACAGCGCCCGCGGGCCCCACCAGGGCGTCGCCACGGTAGCCGCAACCGCGCCGGCGACGAGCGCGCGACGCAACATCCGCCACCACCGCGGACGCGCTGCCGTATCCGGTGCGGCCGTACCGCTCACCGTGGACTCGAGCACCGCCGACGCCACGTCTCAGTGATACGACGAGGTGGCGCGGAGACGTTCGAGCAGTTCCGGGCCGGTTCGCGTGATGTCGCCAGCGCCCATCGTGAGCACGACGTCGCCTTCCTGTACCATACCCTGCGCCACCGCCGCCGCCTCTTCACGCGGACCAGTCCAGCGCAACACGCCGTTGGTGATGCGATCGCCGATCAGCGCCGACGTGACCTCCGGCTCCGGCTTCTCGCGGGCGCCGTAGATGTCGCACAGCAGCAGGACATCGGCCGCCGACAGCGCCGTCGCGAATTCCGCCTGCAGGTCGCGCGTGCGTGAATAGAGGTGCGGTTGAAACAGCAGGACGAGCCGGCGATCGGGAAACGCGTGCCGGGCCGCCGCGATGGTGGCCTGCACCTCCGTGGGGTGATGCGCGTAGTCGTCTACAACCTCGACGCCCCGTTCGCTGCCGAGCCGCTGGAAACGTCGCTCCACCCCGCGGAACGCGGCGAGTCCGGGCGCCATCTCGGGGACGGATGCCCCGAGCGCGAGCCCGGCGCCGATGGCGGCGAGCGCGTTGCGCACGTTGTGCATGCCCGGCACCGCGAGTTGCAGGTCACCGAGCGCAACGCCGTCGAAGCGCACAGTGAATCGCGAGCCCGTTGCGTCGAGCACGAGCGCATCGGCCACGAGACGGGCGTTGGCCGCGTGTCCGGACGGGGCGGTACCCGGCACTATCGCCGAGTAATCGATCACGTCACGACTCGACGCGACGCGCAGCGTCATCGCCCCCACGTCGTCGGCGCAGCGCACGACGGTGCGCGCGGGCGACAAGTACATCTCGAACGCCCGCATGATGTCGTCGAGATCACGATAAATATCGAGGTGATCGGCTTCCACGTTGAGCACGATCGCGACGTCCGGGTGCAACGCCAGAAAGGAGCGATCGTATTCGTCGGCCTCCACTACGTAGGTATCGCCGCCAAGACGGAGATTGCCGCCCCACATACCTACGCGTCCGCCCACGACACCGGTCGGGTTGCGCGCCGCACTCGCAAGGGCTTCGGTGGTCATCACCGTGGTGGTGGTTTTCCCGTGCGTACCGGCGACACCGATCAGCGTGCCGCCACTCACCGCGTCGGCGAGCGCTTCGGCGCGCCGTATGACCGGAATGCCGGCGGCCCGCGCGGCCTGCATTTCCGGATGCGTGGCGGGAATCGCCGACGAATACACGAGCGCCCGTGCGCCGGCCACGCGCCGGTCGTCGTGCGGCGACACGGCAACGCCGTACTTCGCGAGATCCGGCGCTCCGGTGGGATTCGCATCGGTCCCCTGAATACCCACCCCACGTCGCGCCAGCAGCTCGGCCAGCGCGCTCATGCCAGCACCGGCAATGCCCACGAAATGCACGGGTCGCGGGTCGGCAGTGTCGAGGAGGATCGCGCGGGTCGGCGATTCGGGCGTGGAGGCGGAATCGGAGGAGGCCATGCGCGAAATATGGCAGCCGCGCCAGCACAATCGTACTGCCCGCCGGTATCGCCCGCTCAGCGGATGCGTGCGAGCAGATCGCGCGCGATGTCCGTCGCCGCACTGGGGTGTGCCCGCCGCGCCGCTGCCGCCCGCATGGCCGCCATCCGCGCCGCATCGTACTGCAGCGCACGCACCTGTGCAGCGAGCGCGTCCACCGTGAGTTCCGCCTGTGGCAGGTGTACGGCGGCCCCTGCGTGGGCCGTGGCACGTGCATTGTGCGTCTGGTGATCCTGTGCAGCGGTGGGCAGCGGCACCAACACCGTGGGAATTTCCCACGCGCACAGCTCAGCGATGGACATGGCGCCGGCCCGAGTCACGGCGACGTCGGCGGCGGCATACGCATCGGCAATGGGCGACAGATAGGGGCGCACGCGTACCCGCTCCCCCTCGCGGTCGAGATAGGCTGCCGCCTGCTGCTTGCCGGTGGCCCAGATGACGGCGACACCCTCGGGAAGCCCGCGCGCGACCCACGCAGCGGTGGCCTCGTTGAGGGCACGCGCCCCCTGGCTGCCGCCGAAGACAAGCACGACGAAGGCATCGGCGGACAGCCCCCACTTCGCGCGCGCGTCGTCGCGCGACGGTCGCGGCACGGGCGGCGGCTCGATGGGACACCCGAATACCTGTACCGACGTGTGTGCACCGGCCGAAAGGCGCGCGGCCGCTTCGGGAAATCCGAGATACAGCGCCCGTGCGCCTCC
>DCZC01000073.1:0-1559 GCA_002331565.1 Gemmatimonas sp. UBA2094 | reverse complement strand
GAGATACAGCGCCCGTGCGCCTCCGGCAAACGTGCGTGTGGTGAGTCCGGGATGACTGTCCGGTTCGTGCAGCATGGTGGGAACGCCGTGTGCGCGGCCCCACGCCAGCGCCACGCCGGCCGCGTAGCCGCCTGTCCCGACGACGGCCGCCGGAGTGGACGACTGCGCGAGCCGCGAGATGGCGCGCCACGCCCTCACGCCACCCGCGATGGTCTTCCAGTTGTTCCACGGTTGCTGCCGATACAGTGGATGCAGATCGAGCAGCGTGAACGGGAACTCCGTGCCGGGCAGGACATCCTTTTCGATGCCGCGCCGGGCACCGATGAAGTGCGGCTGCACCGACGGGTCGAGCCGTACGAGCGCGCGCGCGATGGCGAGCCCCGGATACAGGTGCCCACCGGTACCGCCACCCGCAAAGAGGACGCGCGTCACGAGACCGGCGCCACCGACGGATCGGTGGCCGACACGCCGTACACGCGTTCGCGATCGCTGCCGATGTTCACCAGGATGCCTGTCATGGCGAGCGTGAGCAGCAGATTCGAACGGCCGTAGCTCACGAATGGCAGGGTAAGCCCGGTATTGGGGAGCAGCCCGATCACGACTCCCAAATGAATGAACGCGGTGAACACCGTGGAAAAGGTGAGTCCCACCGCCACGAGCGTGAGGAATGGCGATCGCGCGTTGCGCGCGATGCGGAACCCGAGCCAGCCGTACAGCGCGTAGAGCACGGTGATGCCGGCGAGGCCGAAGAAGCCGAACTCCTCGCCAACGATGGAGCCGATGAAGTCGCTCTGTGCCAGTGGCAGCCATCCCCGCTGCTGATTGCCCTGCCCAAACCCGACCCCGATAAGCCCGCCGGAACCGACCGCCACGAACGACTGATACTGCTGGTCGGCCGACGTACTGCGGTTCAGGCTCTCTCCCTGTTCACCCGCCACGAAACTGCGAATGCGTTCCCGCACGTAGCTGCTCTGCGACAGCTGAAAACCCACGAGCAGCAGCCCGAGCGCTCCGAACAACACGAAGTGGGCGATGCGCGCGCCACCCACGAACAGCAGCACGGCCGTGAGCAGGCAAAACATCATCGCCACCGAATAGTCCGGCTCCTGCACGGCCAGCAGACTGAGCGTGCCGATGACTATCGCAAAGGGCATGAGCCCCTTGCCGATGCGACGGACGGCGGCGCCCTTCTTCGCGAGCAGCATGGGCGTCCACACCAGGATCGCGAATTTCGCCAGCTCGGAGGGTTGCAGCGACCCGCCGAAAAGGTGCCGGCTGGAACCGTTCACCGTGGGGGTGAAAAGCACCGCGATCATGAGCAGGATGCTGACGATCATCGCGGGCCATGCGAGGCGTCGCCACATCTCGGCGTCGAGCTTGGCGAGCACGGCGAACGCCACGATGCCGACGGCCGCGCCGCTCGCCTGACGCAGCACGTAGTGATAGCCGGGCAGATCGGCCGCCACCGCCACGAGCGCGCTGGCGCTGAACAGCACCGCCAGTCCCACGCTCATCAACACGGCGGTCACGAGCACCAGCGCGCGGGCTTCGAGACCCAT
>DCZC01000083.1 GCA_002331565.1 Gemmatimonas sp. UBA2094 | reverse complement strand
ATGGCATCGCCCGCCGGCGTGCCGCCCGGTTCGCGCACGGCGACGACGTCGTGTCCGACGGCGCGCAGCGTCTCGGCCAGCCGCGCCCACTGCGTGGACTTGCCCACTCCCTCGCCCCCTTCGAGCACGACGAACACCCCGCGATCACCCCCCGTCGCGAGGCGCGTCACGCCATCGGCCAACCCGGCGGCGTCGTCCAACGGCTCAGCCAAGGATGATCGGGCTCGCGGCGCCGGCGCGGATACCATCGGCGATCCACTGGTTCACGCGCAGCATGAGTTTGTCGAAGTTGTCCTGGGCACTGATCGCCGCCTGGTAGGCCGGATTCACCTGCACCTGCTGCAGCAGCGTATCGAGCTGCTGCTCCATGTCGCCGGTGGGCTCCTCACCCCGGTCGATCATTGCCTGCGCGTCCTGGCGGATCTGCTCCATCTGACGGAGGATCGTCGTGGCCTCGCGGTCGTTGTTGAGGGCGTCGCTGGACCGCTTCACGGCCTTGTATTCCTCGCTCTGACCGATCGAGCGGCCGAGATCCTTCGCCTTGTCTTCGAGCATGAAAATCCGGCCTCCCGGCCGCGAATTGAGTTACTCCGGTGGCGTACGGGCCAGCAGCACCCGGTCACGCCCCGCGAGATCCTGCCTGACCTGCACCGCCTCGTACCCCGCAGCCGTGGCCATGGCGGCGACCGGCGCCGCCCGGTTGGCATCGAGTTCCAGCACCAGCCACCCGCCGGGCTCGAGACAGGCGCGGGCACCCTGCACCAGCACCGCATAGCGGGCGAGCCCCCCGTCGGCGGCGAACAGCGCCAGCGGGGGCTCCCAATCGCGCACACTTGGCGGCAGCAGCTCCGCCTCCTCGTACGCAATGTACGGGGGATTGGAAACAATGACACGGGCCAGTTCGCCGCCGGTTCCCCGCGAGGCGAGGGGCGCCAGATCGGCCCCGTGCAGGAACTCTAGCGGGGCCATCGCTGTCCCTTGCTGCTGCAACCGTTCGGCGTTCTCCTGCGCCACGGTGAGCGCGTCGACCGAGACGTCGGTAGCGATCACGAGATCAAAGCGCCCTTCGGTGGCGAGCGCGAGGGCGATGGCACCCGATCCGGTGCCAATATCGGCCGCCACCCCGCCCGGCATACCCGCCGCGACCCGCAGCGCCTCCTCCACCACGATCTCGGTTTCGGGACGCGGGATGAGCACCCGACGGTCCACCTGCAGCACGAGGTCGCGGAAGGGGGCCTCCCCGACGGCGTAGGCGAGTGGCTCACCCCGCAGCCGCCGATGCAGCGCGCCTTCGATGCGGTCGGCTTCCCCCGGCCGCAGCGCGGGGGCCACCACCATCCGCTGCGCCAGTTCGCCCGGTGACAGCTGCAGCACGCCGGCGACCAGCAGGCGCCCCTCACGGGCGGCATCCGCCCGCACCTCCGGCTCGAGGTGCGCGCCCTCGGCGATCAGCGAGACCACGCGATGCACGACGTCGCGCAGTGTCACCCGGCGAGGCTCTCCTCGGCGTTGGCGAGCTGAATGGCGTCGAGGAAGCCGCCGATGTCCCCGTTCATCACGCCGTCGATGTCGTACAGCGTGACAGCTACGCGGTGGTCGGTCACGCGGCCCTGCGGGAAGTTGTAAGTGCGGATCTTGGCCGAGCGGTCACCGGTGCTCACCTGCGATTTGCGCAGGCGCGAACGCTCTGCTTCCTGTTCGGAAAGGCGCAAGTCGAGCAGGCGCGCGCGCAGCACCTCCATGCCCTTGGCCTTGTTCTGCAGCTGCGACTTCTGGTCCTGCTGCGACACCACGATGCCGGTGGGAATGTGCGTGATGCGTACCGCCGAGTCGGTGGTATTCACGCTCTGTCCGCCGGGGCCAGATGAGCGGAACACGTCGATACGGAGATCCTTGTCTTCGATGCGCACGTCCACCTCTTCGGCTTCCGGCAGCACGGCCACGGTGGCGGCCGACGTGTGAATGCGCCCCTGTGATTCGGTGGCCGGGACGCGCTGCACGCGGTGCACCCCGCTCTCCCAGCGCAGCACGCCGAAGGCACCGTCGCCGATCACCTTGAACACCGCTTCCTTCACGCCGCCTACGGCCCCGTCGGACCACGAGATGGCCTCGATGCGCCAGCCCCGGCGCTCGATGAACCGGGTGTAGAGGCGCACCAGATCCCCGGCGAACAGCGCGGCTTCGTCGCCCCCCGTCCCGGCGCGAATTTCCATGATGGCCGGGCGGTCGTCGAGCGGATCACGCGGGATGAGCAGCGGCAGTAATGACTTCTGGAGCTGCTCCACCTCAGCCTCCAGCCGGGCCACCTCCGTTTTCGCTTCGGCGGCGAAGTCCGGGTCGTCGCCGGTAGCCATTTCCCGGGCGTCGGCCAGCTCCTGTTCCGCCTTCTGGAGCCGATTCGCCTTGGCAACGACCTCGGCCAGCCGGTGGTGCTCCCGGCCGAGATCGGCCAATCGGGCGGCATCGCGGGTGGTTTCCGGATCGGCCAGCAACTGCTCCACCTCGGTGGCGCGGCGCAAGGCGTCGGCCATGCGTTCACGAAGGTGACTCAGCATACGACGGAAATGGGGACGAAATGCGTGATATCAGTCACGGCGGACAAGTGACCTGCGTGGTTAGGCGTCCCGTTGCGCCCCGAACTCTCGACGAAGTGGTCCGGCCGGGGTGTGGCGGGTATCACTGTTCGTCGAAGCCACTCGAGCCGCCGTGGTACGGGGTAGGAAAGCAGTACCGGCGGGGATTTTCGATCAGCCCGACCGGACTGACTGGCCGCCTCCCGACCGCTCCGCGCAAGATACATCAGGAGCGGTGATCGCATATGGTCACGTTCGGTACGTCCACGCTCGGCGCACGCGGTGAGCACGCAACCCGGTAGCCTCCTCGTCCTCGGCCGCACCGACGTCTGCCATCCGGTGGAGCAGAATCCTACGGTGACGTGGGGGCTCATGGTGGTGCCGCGACGGATCGAGCGTCACGGGGCGGAGTCGTTGATTTTTTCAAAGGAAATCGGGGGCACCGCGCGAAGGAGCTGCTTACGCCGGGACCACTCCCCACCCACCGCCACCAGGGGTTTCCAGGGTGAGCACATCACCGGCATTCATGGTCACGCGCGTTTTGGCGGGAAGCGACTCGCCGTTGAGTGTGTTGCGCCCCGGCGCGCCGGCGTGGCCGCCATGCGCACCCGGGGGCGCGACCTTCCGACGCTCGGTGAGCAAGGTGGCCGTGCACGGCACCAGCGTCTGGTAACGGCGCACCACGCCGTCGCCGCCATGATGCTGCCCTGCCCCACCGCTGCCGCGACGCACCGCGTACTCCACCACGCGTAACGGATAGGCCCGTTCGAGGCTCTCCACCGGCGTGTTGCGCGTGTTGCTCATACCCACGTGCACCGCGTCGGGGCCGGGCCCACGACGACTCGCCCCCTGCCCGCCGCCGAGCGTCTCGTAGAAGCTCCAGCCTGGCGCACCGAGCGTGATGTTGTTCATCGTGCCCTGGCCGCAGGCCGGAATCACGAGATCGTGCACGCCGACACTGGCCGCGGCACTCGCGAGGGCGGCGAAGCACACGTCGGTCAGGCGCTGCGAGAGTTCCACGTTGCCGGCGGCCACGGCGCTCGGCCGCTTCGCGTTCGCCACGCAGTCATCGGGGATCACGAGGTGCAGCGCACGCGCTACGCCGTCGTTCACCGGGACATCGTCGTCGCACAGCACGCGCAGCACGAACACGGCCGCGGCACGTACCACCGCGGGCGGCGCGTTCACGTTGCCACGTACGGCCGGTGACGTCCCCGTAAGGTCGAGGTGCAACGTGGCGCCGCGCACCGCAGCCGCGATGACGACCGGAATTGGCGCATCGCTCACCCCATCACCCTCGAGGGCGTCGGCCGCGAGACCGGCGGCACCGTCGAGCAACGCGAGCCGCGCCCGCACACGACGCTCCGTGTAGTCGAGCAACGCATCCACCGCCGACTGCAGCATCGTTTCGCCCATGCGCAGGAACAGCGCCTGCCAACCGCGACGCCCCGCCGCACACGCCGCGCGCTGCGCACTCAGGTCCCCCTCGCGCTCCGCCGGCGTACGTACGTTGGCGAGCACCAACGCCAGCACGTCGCGGTTCGGCATGCCCTGCACCTCGATCCGCACGGGCGGGACAATGATCCCCTCTTGATACAACTCGGTGGCGCCGAATGGCATGCTCCCGGGGCTGATGCCGCCCACGTCGGCATGATGCGCGCGTACTGCCGCGTAGCCGATGACCCGCTGCGGCTCGTGCGGATGCGGGATCACCTCGACCATGGTGAGATCGGGCAGATGCGAGCCACCGTGCGACGGATCGTTGAGCAGGAACACGTCGCCAGCCTGCGCACCCGCAGCACGAACGGCGGCCACCGACTCCGGCATCGCTCCCAGATGCACCGGGATGTGCGCCGCCTGCGCCACCATGCGTCCCGCCGCATCGAACAGCGCACACGAGGCATCACGCCGCTCGCGGATGTTCGGCGAAATGCTGCTGCGCTCGAGCAGCCCGCCCATTTCCTCGGCGAGCATGGCCACGCCCTGCGAGAACACGGTGAGTTCGAGTGCATCGAACGTGAGCATGGGCGCGCTCATACGGCGTCCTGGTGCGGCGCCGGATAACCGGCCTCGATGACCGTGTACGCGCAACGCGCCATCCACGCTTCCTGCAGGTCGACCATCTTTGCGCCCTTGCCGCGATCGGGGGCCATGGAGAGAAGTCCCTGCGCCGATGGATGCGGCAGCGCACGGCAGGCGAGCGCCGGGCGCGGCTGCTGCTTGAACAGCGTGTCGAACGTGCGCGTGGCCACGCGCCCCAGCGTCACGATACCCCTGAGCCCGCGCCTGGAGAGCTGCTCGAGATCGCGATTGAGCCGCGTGAAGTTGCGCGCGCTTTCGAGTTCGCTCCGGATGGGGGCACGGAACGACTGCCCATCGTCGCTCGGGCACCGGTCGTAGGCATTGCCGAGCGCCACGCCGTGCGCGACGGGGGCCAAGCCGGCCGCCGTGAATGCGGCGCCGTCCCACGGCAGGTCGTCGAGTTCCGGCGGCAGCACCACGGCGCCAAGCCGCTGGAGCGCGGCATAGAGATGCCGGCCGGCCGCATCGCCGAAGAACGGGACACCGCTCTTATCGGCGCCACGTGGTCCCGGTGCCTCGCCGACGACGAGGACATGCACCGGCCCGTTGTCGGGGAGCAGCATGGGCACGGGCGTCGAAAGAATCCGCCCGATGTCGAGGCGATTCGGGCTCATGCCATCTCCAGGTGCCAACCACCGATCGCCAGGGCCCGCGCCGTCCACCCCGGTGCCACACGCATGGTGGCGTCGGGCAATCGCACCACGGCCGGCCCGACCAACGAGCGATCCATCGCGCGTCCATCATCGATTCCGTCGGGTAGCTCGCCGTCACGCGCGGGCCGCGTGAAGCGCACCGGCCACGGCGTGCTGCTCAGTGTCGTGCGGGCGCTGATGAACTCCACCGCACGATCGAGAATGAACCCGGCGCGCTGCCGGTGGCGCTCCACGAATCGCTCCACCACGGCCGTCACGGCGTCGCCGGGCTGCACCGGCACATCGAGTTCGTAACCCTGGCCCACGTAGCGCGCACGCAGCCACCAGCGCGGCTCCAGCGCTCCGTCGCCTTGTCCCAGCTCGCGCGCGGCTGTCGTGAGCAGCGATGCGAGCGCCTCGTCACTCAGGCTTTCAGCCGTCGCCACGCAGCTCGTGAGTCGCTCGCGGCGCTCCGGTGCGAGCGCGAGCCCCACCGCGCTCAATACACCGGCGTGCGGCGGCACGATGACCTCACGCATTCCCAACCGTTCAGCGAGCCCGCACGCATGCAGCGGCCCCCCACCACCGAAGGCAATGAGCGGCAGCCCGCGCGGATCCACGCCGCGCTCCACACTCACGCGGCGCAACGCACGGGCCATGATGGCGTCGGCGGTGCTGATGATCGCTTCGGCGGCACGCTCCACGCTCACGCCGAGCGGCGC
>DCZC01000133.1 GCA_002331565.1 Gemmatimonas sp. UBA2094 | reverse complement strand
GGCCCGAGGATGACCACGAACTCGCCGGCCGACACGTCGAGATCCACGCCCTGCAGCGCGATGACAGCGGCGCCGCCGGAGCCGTACACCTTGGACAGGCCGCGCGCCCGGAAGAGGATGTCTTCTGCCATACCCTACGCTACGGTACGGCCCGTACGCAGCCATAGGAGGACTCCGGACGTCCCCGCAGGCGGTATCTTTGCGGTGACAGCGCCGGAATCGTCTCCGGCGCGGATTCTTCCCGGTCCGCCCCCCCATGACGCGTCGCCTCGTTTCGCTCTCGATGGCCGGAGCCCTCGCTTTGGCCGCCCCGTCCGGGCCAGCCGCCGCCCAATCTGCTCCGCAATCCGCCCCGCAGGCGCGCCCGCTCCGCTCCGGCGACATCTACCGCCTGCGCGATGTCGGCGCCGGGCGCATCTCCCCCGATGGCCAGTGGATCGCCTATACGGTCACCACCACCGACTCGGCGAAGGACAAGAGCGACAGCGACATCTGGATGGTGCACTGGGACGGCACCCGCACCATCAGAATGGCCGGCTCCCCGGAAGGCGAGAGTAATCCGCGGTGGAGCCCCGACAATCGCTACCTGTCGTTCGTCTCCGGGCGCTACGAATCGAAGGGCGGCCAGATCTGGCTCCTCGACCGCGCCGGCGGTGAGGCGGTGCGCCTCACGGAGCTCAAGGGCGGCGTGAGCGAGTACGAATGGTCACCTGATGGGAGGCGCATTGCGGTGGTGTCGCACGATCCCGATCCCGACGACGGCAAGGCGGACTCGCTGCGCACGCGCAACCCCAAGCCCATCGTGATCGACCGCTACGCGTTCAAGCGCGACGGCGATGGCTATCTCGATCGGCGTCGTGATCACGTGTGGATCGTGGACGTGGGGGCACGCAAGGCGGTTCAGCTCACCACCGGTGACTTCGACGATCGTTCGCCGCGCTGGTCGCCCGACGGATTGCGCCTCGCGTTCGTGAGCGAGCGCATGGACGGTGACCCGGACCGCTTCAACAATGGTGATGTCTTCGTGGTGGATGCCGTACCGGGAGCGACGCCGGTGAAGCTCACCACGTGGACGGGGCCCGATGCCGGCCCGGTGTGGAGTCCTGATGGCTCACAGATCGCCTATCTGCAGGGAAGCGAACCGCAGCTCTCGGCCTACACGCAGAATACCATCGCCATCGTACCGAGCAGGGGCGGCTCCACGCGTCTGGTCGCTGCGTCGCTCGATCGTGATGTGAACCAGCTCGCGTGGAGCTCCGACGGCAAGTCGCTGCGCTTTCTGCTGGGCGACGACCGGGCGCAGCATCTGGCACAGGTAGCCGTGGCGACGGGCGTCATGACCCGTCTCGTGGACGGCCGCCGCGTGGTTACCTCGTACGATGTGTCACAGGCCGGTCGCGTGGTGCTCAACACGGGCACGGCGCAGCGGTCGGGGGAAGTGTTCGCGTGGGACGCCAGTGCCCTGCGTGCGCTCACGCATGTCAACGACAGCACGTTCGCCTCACTACAGCTCGGACGCACCGAAGACGTCGAGTTCAGGAACAAGGACGGGCTCACCGTGGGCGCGCTGCTCACCAAGCCGGCAGGGTTCGACGCGTCGAAGAAATATCCGCTGCTGCTGCGCATTCACGGCGGCCCGAACGGCCAGGATCAGCATCTCTTCCAGTTCGAGCGCGAACTGTTCGCGGCGCACGGCTACGTGGTGTTGCAGGTGAACTATCGCGGCAGTAGCGGGCGCGGTCAGGCGTGGAAGAAGGCCATCTTTGCCGACTGGGGAAACAAGGAGGTGCAGGATCTGCTGGCCGGTGTGGATCACGTGCTGTCGCTCGGCTTCATCGACCCTGACCGTCTCGGCATCGGTGGGTGGAGCTATGGCGGTATCCTCACCGATTACACCATCGCCACCACCACGCGCTTCAAGGCCGGCACGAGTGGCGCGGGCAGCGCCCTGCAGACGAGCATGTACGGCACGGACCAGTACATCTTCCAGTACGAAAACGAACTCGGGGCGCCGTGGAAGAACCCGAAGCTGTGGGAAAAGCTGAGCTACCCGTTCTACAAGGCCGATCGCATCAAGACCCCCACGTTGTACATGGGTGGTGAGAAGGACTTCAACGTGCCGATCGCCGGCAGTGAGCAGATGTACCAGGCACTCAAGTCGCTCGGCGTACCCACGCAGCTCGTGGTGTACCCGGGGCAGTTCCACGGAATCTCGCGCCCGAGCTTCGTGAAGGATCGCTACGACCGCTACCTTGGCTGGTACGACAAGTACATCATGCCCATCACGCCGTAAGTGACCACCCCGTCCGTCGATGTCATCCGTGTCGTCGCGGCCGTGGTGCGCCGCGACGACGCGTTGCTCGTGTGCCAGCGCCCGCTGCACAAGCAGCACGGCGGGCTGTGGGAGTTCGCCGGCGGCAAGTGCGAACCGGGCGAGAGCGACCGTGACGCGATTGCGCGTGAGCTGCACGAGGAGCTCGGCGTCGCTGTCTGCGCGGTCGGTCTGCCGCTGTACGTGGCGCGTGATCCCGGCGGCGCGTACGAGATCGTGTTCCTGCCGGTGGAGATCAGCGGCGAGGTGGTGGCACACGAGCATACCGCCTTGGGGTGGTTCTCCGCTGCCACGCTTGTCACCATGCCGCTCGCGCCGAGTGACGCCGCGTTCGTGCGGTCACTCGGCGCGTAATTGGCCAGAAATCGCCGCGATCAACGCGAGCGGAAGAACCACCGCGCACCGGCGCGTACGCCGAGTTCGCGATGCTCCACGGGGGCCAGCGCAGCCGGTATCTCGGCCACACGCCAGTTGTTGAAGGTCACCCGGCCGTAGGTCGCGGCCGCCTCGAGCGCGAGGCCGCCACCGGCGAACCACATGTAGCCGGCCGCACCCCATGGGCCGACATTGGTGGAGCTGACGTCGCCCACCGGCGACGCGAGGTTGAAGGTGCGCACAGCCAGTCCGCCTTCGGCAAACGGACGCACGACCCGACCGGCAAACCCGAGGTAGCGGACTCCGAGGTCGATGCTGCGCACGTCGTAGTGCTGAGCCTCGATGACCGCTCCTCGCTGCACCACAGCGCTCACGAGACTCAGCCGTGGCGTGACGCCGTACGACAACTCGCCGCGCGGGGCGAAGCGCCGCGCCGTGCTCGTGATGTCCTGCGATTTTGCACTGGCGTTGGCGTACGTGCCGTTCGCCGCCACGCTGAAGCCGGTGGTGCTGGGCAAGAGGCGCTGGGCATGCGCCGTGCCGGTACACATGGACAGCAGAACGGCCGCGGGAAATGAAGAGAGTCGCATGAGCAGAAGTTACCGCCTGTCGGCGGCGAGCTCCAGCGCAGCGTCCACATCGTCATTACCGGTCGTGGACTGGCGTCGCACCATCGAGGAGTGCGAGCACGCACACGGCCGCAAGACGTTGCGAGTCAGGTACACGGGACGCCCCCAGTGGGAGACGCCCCGTGACCTTTTCACTGGCTCATTCAATCTGCAAACAATCCACACGGACAGACATGCGCCATTTGCCCGTCATTGATTCGGCACGCCGCGCGCGTCACCGCGTGTTCATTCGCCGCGCTTGCGACGGAGCTTCTCGTCGTATCCCTGCTTGCCGCGACGCGTGTTGTAGCTGCGCTGCATCTGGTACTTCGCCTCCAGTTCGCTGAAGGCGCCATGGGCATACTGCTCCGCCAGGGCATCGAACTCCTCGGCGTCACGTCGCAGCGCGAGCCCCTCGGCAGGCGACTGGTACTCAGGACTTGCCCGTAGTGCCTCACTGGCGGCGCGCATGACATTCCTGGCCGCCTCCGCGTCTCCCACCCGCTGCAGCTGCGCCGCCGCTTCACGTGCCTTGGCGGCGTGCGCCAACAGCACGGCTCGTTCGATTTCCGGCTCCAGGTGTTGCGGCCCTTCCAGCGGCGAGGCGACGGGCACGTGCGACACCTGCTGCTCGACGCCACCGCTGGCCGTGATCACGTCGGCCGCCACGGACATGGTGGCAATGGGCGTGGCGTCGGCATTGAGCGACTCCACCCGCGCGACGGGTACGAAGAGTTCGAGCAGTAACGGCTTGGGTTCTGCCGCGTACAGGTCGCCGAGATCGAACTGGAAGGCGCCGGTGGCAGTGGTCGACGCGGGCCAGTCGGAATGGGTGACGACCACGGTGACGGCTTCGTCGAGTGCCAGAGTGACCCTGAGCCCCTGCGCGCAAACGGAGAGCAGGTTGCCGAGTTCCTCCGCCATCACGTCTTCGGACTGGTCGGGGCGTTCGATGTACCACGCATTGCCACCGCCGGCATCGGACATGGCGCGCAACAAGGCGTCGTCGTATCCGTCGCCTAGTCCCACCGTGGTGGTGGTGATACCCATCGTGCGGGCTGTGCGCGCCAGCTCCACCAGCGTGGACGGTTCGGTGATCCCCACGTTGGCGTGACCGTCGGTGAGGAGCAGAATGCGCCGCGACGAACCCGGGAGCGAACCAATGAGCCCTTGGGCATGCTGCATGTGCTCACGGCCGCGCAGCCACCCGCCGCTGAGGTTGGTGGAGCCGCGTGTGTCGAGCTGCAGCATCGTGTGTACGAGGTTGTGATGACGTGCCCGCCGGTCGGGGCCGGCCACGGTCTCGATGACGTCGTCGAACGCCACCACCGACACGACATCGTCGGGGTGCAGGCGCTCGATCGCGCGGGCCGCAGCCACCCGCGCGGCTTCGATACGATCACCGCTCATGGAGCCGCTGCGATCGATGACGAACGAAAGGCCGATGGGCGGTCGGTTGGCGTTTAGTGGCGCCGTGCTGCTGATCTTCAGCAGCGCCCGGACGATGATGCCGGGCTGTCCATTGGGTGATTGTGTGGCGTCGACGAACTGGTGATCGACCCGCAATTGCGTTTCCATGCACTGGCTCCGTTTTGGAGGTGTGCAGGGAGTATGTGGGAAGGGTCTGACAGTCCCCGAAGCCGCCAACTCCTTATGGAATCAGCATTTAACCTTCGGCTTCACTTCGGGGCCCCGGAGCGATGCCGCAGGTCAGTGCGCCGCGGTGGGGCGCATAGCGACGACGGTAGATCGGGCTCTCGTTAGGCTGCTGCAGCCAGAAGCCGTACTGGATTCCGAAGTATCCGACGTTCATGTTCACGTTCGACATGACCGACAGGTGCGGACAGGTCGGCGCAGAACTCACCGGCGCCACAGCAATCCTTCGCCCTGCTCTCCAAAGGCTTCCCCGCATGTCGTTCGCTCGCGCAGCCGGTCTGCTGCTTCACCCTACTTCGCTTCCGGGACACGGCGGCATCGGCGACTTCGGGCCTGATGCCCATCGATTCGTGCAGTGGCTCGCCGATGCGGGCATGAAGATCTGGCAGGTGTTGCCGCTGGGCCCCACCGGCTATGGCGATTCGCCGTATCAGTGTTTCTCGGCGTTCGCCGGCAACCCGCTGCTCATTCACGTGCCGGGATACCAGGTCCCCGAGGGACCGCCGGAACACACGGTGGACTTCGGCGCAGTGATTCCCGCCAAACAGGCGGCGCTGGCAGCGTGGCTCGACACGCTGCCGTTCGATCACGCAATGCAGCAGTTCGTGCATGAACAACCGTGGCTCCCCGAATACGCGCTGTTCATGGCGCTCAAGCAGGCGCACGGCGGTGTGGCGTGGACGCAGTGGGAGGCCGGCGCGCGCGAACGTGACGCTGCCTCGCTCGCCTCGTGGCGCCAGCAGCTCGCACCGGCAATCGAGCGCACCTACAAGGAACAGTACGTATTCTTCGCGCAATTCCATGCGCTGCGCCATGCCTGCCGAGACCACGGCATCAGGCTGATGGGGGACGTGCCCATTTATGTGGCGCACGATTCCGCCGAGGTGTGGGCAAACCCGTCGCAGTTTCTGCTCCATCCCGGCGGCACGCTCAAGGTGCAGGCCGGCGTCCCCCCGGACTACTTCAGCCAAACGGGGCAGCTGTGGGGCAACCCGCTCTACGACTGGGAGCGCATGCACGCCGACGGCTATCGCTGGTGGATCGAGCGCATGCGCGCCAGCCTGCAACTGTACGATCTCGTGCGTCTCGATCATTTCCGCGGCTTCGAGGCGTTCTGGGAGGTGCCGGGCGATGCGCCCACCGCAGTTCACGGCCGCTGGGTGAAGGGCCCGGGTGCCACGCTCTTTCAGGCGCTCACCGACGCCCTGGGGTCGCTGCCCATCATCGCCGAGAATCTCGGACTCATCACGCACGAGGTGGAATCGCTGCGAGAACAGTTCGGCTATCCGGGCATGGCCATTCTGCAGTTCGCGTTCGACGGACAAGATTCGAACTTCATGCCGCATCGCTACGGGCGCGACCTCGTGGTGTACACGGGGACGCACGACAACGACACCACCGTAGGCTGGTGGCAGTCCACTGGTGAGGGTGACAGCACGCGCTCGGCCGAAGCGGTGGCGCGAGAGAAGGCGCTCGCCCGGAGGTATCTCGACACCGATGGCGCCGAGATGCACTGGACGCTGATTCATGCCACGCTCGCGTCGGTGGCGGACACCGTGCTGATCCCGATGCAGGACGTGCTCGGACTCGGCAGCGACGCGCGCATGAACCTGCCGGGCCGTCAGGCCGGCAACTGGGGTTTCCGCTTCACGTGGGCGCAACTCACGCCAGCCATTACCGGGCGTCTCCGCGAGCTCACAGCGACCTACGAACGATGAGCGCGCCCACCGGCACCACTGCCGCCTCACCGGCCCGCTCGAGCTGCGTGTTCACGCCCTGACCGTCTTGTCCGCCAGCGAGCAATCCCACGCGGGCATTACCGGGTCTCCGTGATGCCCGCGTCGGCTTCCGGGGCCTCGTATGCCCAATTCATGATCATTGCAATGATCCAGCCGATGATGGTCCAGCCGGCGAGCACGTTCACCGCCACGATCTTCCATTTGCGCCGCTTGCCGCCGGCGAAGGACAGCATGCTTGGCAGGAAGTAGAGCAGCACGAGGGCAACGATCATGACGCCGCCCTTGGGGAGTCCGCCACCCGTATAGCGGAACTCCGGCTCGACATTCTGGGTGAGGAGGCGCAGGATCATAGTGTGAATATATCCGCGCGCCTGTCTGATTCCGCGATGAGGGAGGAAGACGTCCGGCGCCCGTGACATTTGCAGGCGAAAGCGGCATCATGTGCTGGGACACACAACCCGGCCACTGGATTGGACGACACCTCACGCTTCCGTCATGGTGTCGCCAACGCATTGCCCCCCTCGTCATCTGGAGATCCGCATGTCGTCCGCACGTCGCACTTTTTTCAAGCAGGCGGGACTCGGCGTCGGCGCCCTTGCCGCGGCCGCCACGCCCCTTCTGGCGGACTCGGCCACGCCTGCCGGTCGGACGACGCGCAGCGAACTGCTTGCAGCGGCGGCGCACTGGGATGAATTGCAACAGCAGGCGGAGCCGTGGGATACGTCGTGGGCGCAGAAGATCACCGGCAAGTACAAGGCGATGTTCGATGTGCCCGAAGTGGAGGGTGGGGTAGGTGTCATGCGGGCCGGGATCTGGCAACGGCAGTACGCAGACGTGCTCAAGGCGAAGCCAGCCGATCTGTCCACCGTGATCGTGATCCGTCACGCGGGGATCGTGCTCGCGATGAATCAGGAGTTCTGGACCACGTACAACGTCGGCAAGAATCGCAAGATCAAAGACGATGACGGCAAGACAATGCGCTTCAATCCCGTCCTGCCGCGTCCAGGGCAGGAGCCTGCCGGCGGTGCCGCCGGGCTCATGCTGGATACGCTCATCAAGGGCGGGGCCATCGCCCTTGGATGCGGGCTCGCATTCCGGTCCGTGGTCGGCCTGGTGCAGAAACAGGACAAGCTCGATGCCTCCGCGGCACGCGCCAAAGCAATGTCGATGCTCGTCCCGGGCGTGATCATGCAGCCTAGCGGCATCTTCGCCGATGTGATGGCGCAGGAAGCCGGTTGCGTGTTCGTCAACGCCGTCTGACGAGACGGCGCAGCAGGCGAGATGCGTGTTGGTGGAGGCGTCGCGGTAGCGGCGGGCTGTCGAGGTACGGCTATCGCCAGCCGGCAGGGAGACTATCGCGCGCTGCGGGAAGTTCGAGCCGAATCCTGGTGAAGGGACGGAGCGCATCGATGCGGACCGTCTGTCGGATGGTGGTGCCCTCGCGCGTAACCGAGGCGGTCACGTCGCTGCCGCGGGCGAGGCCACACACGCGCCACCGGCCGCGCTCGTTGGGCATTACCTGCAATGCGTCCGGCGTCTTGCGTACGACTCCGGCGCGCAGCAGGCGCGTGTCGAGCCGATCGAACTCGAGCCGCACGCGCAGTTGGCGAAGCGCACCGGCATCACCGGTGATCACGTCACCGACCAGCACGCCATTGTTGGTCGGGTCGGCCACAGCATCACAGGCGTCCGCCAGCGTGGACAGGCGCGGCAGTGTCCACTCGACCATGGTCGGTGACCCGGCCTCCACCTCGATGTCTCGCACCGGTCGTGTCGCACCGAGTGAATCGAGCAGCGGCACGGCGAGTCGCACGCCCCAACGACCAGACGGCAGGACACCGAAGTCGACCAGTCCCTCCTGTGCCGGCGCGGACAATTCGCCATCAAGGAGTGACATGCTCGCACCCAGCAGCTGCATGGAGTCGGGACTTTGCAGCAGCACCACCGTGCGTTCGGCCGGTAGCCATCGGCTCGAGGATCCATCACCGGTGGCACGCCGGAGCAATCCGCCGGCCTCGTCCACGGCGACGACCTCCACCCGCGCGCCGGCGGAGAGTCGGCTTGCCCCGCGCAGATTCACCGTGACGGGGCCCCGCCGTTCGAAGCGCGGCAGTTTCGCCTGCCAGCGGGTCACCATCCACTCGGCACCATCGAGCGTATCGAAGACCACGAACCCGCTGCGATCGGCCGAATCCGCCTGGGCCGGCAGCCCTTCGTAGACGAAGTCGACGCGTGCCAGTCGGAGCGGATTCGTCGCGAGCCACGCCGTTCCGCTGATGTCGACGATGTTCGGGCGACGGGCGGCCGGACGGAAATCCACACCGATCGTGTCGGATCGCCCCCGCACCGTGCGCACGGCAAAGCAGTGGCTGTTCCGGAAGGCCGCCGAGCGGAGTACGTCGGGATCCGGTGCCGAGTAGAGCGTGGTGTCGGCAGCGCTCACGACGAAGCCGTCGCGGGCGATGTCTGCCGGCGGACGACTGCGGAAGATGCGTCGGGTCATCCCGGCCCCGATCCGGAGCGATCGGGTTTCCCGTACGCCGGTGGCGCGCGACGAACGGCGCTGATATTCGAGCCATTCGGCGGCGATCGCGCGACTCTCGCCCGCGAGCGCCTCGAGCACGAGCGCCTTGTCGACTTCCTCCCACAGCTGGGAGACGGCGAGCGACGAATCGGTGGCGAGCCGGCAACTCGAGCTGCCACGCACCTGCATACCGGCGAGCGTCACGGCGCGGCTGTCGAAGACGATATCCGGTACGACCACCTCGCCGGTGCGGAGATCCACGGGCGGGCCGACTCGGGGCTGAAAGCCGATGCGCAGCAGGCGCAGGGTCACCTGCCCGCTGTCAGTCCGCCAACGCAGCAGGAACTGACCGGTTCGGCCGGTCACGGCGCGTACGGTGTCACGCGCGTCAGCGGTGGTCGCGATGACGAGCACGCCCGCCAGCGGGGTCTCGGCGTTGTCCACGACGCGACCGCGTACCGTCTGCGCACGGGCCACGGAACCCGACGCGGCGGCACACAGCGCGAGCCCTGACAGGATCAGGCGCGGCCGATAGCAGCCGGCTGTCATATGGCGGTTTCCGTCGGCGGACGGTGGGGCCGACCGCCGGACATCAGCGGCCGGCCCCGTGCATTGATCACACCGCGTCGGAGAGACTCGAGAAGGTGAAATCGCGCACCTTGATCGCCGGCATGAACACCGCACCGCCGGCACCGAGATTCTCGCTGGCGTTGATGCGGACCGACGGCCCCATGTCCTGCAGGTTGTTGAGGAAGAAGATGGGGCTTTCGTTGAAGCGGAAATTCTTGATGGGCCGCGACACCTTGCCATTCTCGATGAGGAACGTGCCGTCGCGCGTGAGGCCCGTGTAGAGAATGGTGCGCGCATCCACCGGACGGATGTACCAGAAGCGCGTGACGAGCACGCCGCGTTCGGTGCTCTTCACCAGATCGGCGATGCTGGAGTTGCCGCCCAGCATGCGCAGCGAGCGACCGGCGCCACGGAATCCGCCGCCGCCGGAGCGCGTGGGCTGCACCCCCTGCTTCTGCGCCCAGTAGCGGTCGTAGTTGAGGTTCTTCACCACGCCGTTCTCGATCCACACGACCTTCTGCAACGGCATACCGTCGTCGTCGAAGCCGCCGCCGGTGCTGGGGCTGTCGTCGGGGTCGGAGAGCAGCGTGACCCGGTCGTCCACCACCTTGAGGCCGATCTTGTTGCCACCACCCGGCTTCGTGAAGAACGAACGCCCTTCGTCGGCGGCGCGCGCCTGCATCGCGCCGGCGATGAGCTGCACGAGATTGCCGGTGGCCGTGGGTTCGAGAATGGTGGTGTAGCGACCGGGCTCGATGGCCACCGGATTGCGCGAATCACGCGCCTTCTGCACCGCCGTGGCGGCGAGCGTGGTGGGATCGAGCTCGTCGAAGCTGTTGCCGTCGCTGCACGCCCAGCCGGAACCCGTCCCGTCCGGCGAGCGCACGGTGCTCGTCATGGTGACGCTGCTGCTCGAGTCGTAGGCAAACAGCCCTTTGCTGTTGGCCTGCGCACTCGCGCCCGCGCGGCACTCGATGAACCCCGTCGCAATGAGTTCGTTCTTGCGCGCGAGCTCCGTCACGATCTTCGCCGCGGCGGCACGTTCGGCTGGCGTGGGCAGCGAGAGCAGCCGTTCCTTGAGCGCGGGGAAATCCTGCGCCCCCAGTTCCGGCATCCGCTCGGGGTTGGGGGGCACGAGCTTGGCGATTTCGTACGCCTGCTTCGCCGCCGCCGCCAGCGACGCTTCGTCGAGACGGTTGGTGTTCACGCTCGCCGCGCGATTGCCGTCGTACGCGGTGATGGTGACCTGCGTGTCGGCATTCTCGCCGGATGTGGTGACCTGGTTGAGCGCGAATCGCGTATCGGCGCGGGCGCTGCTGTTGATCGTCACGCGCGTCTCGGGCGCGGGCGAGTTCTTCAGTGCCCGCTGCGCGATTTCCTGTGCTTCGGCGCGCGAAAGGATCGTGGCCGGCGCAAAGAGCGAACGGGGAGCAAATTCGCTCATGCCGTCCTCCCGGTGTTGATGATGTTGACCTGCTGAAAGAGCGACGGCACGCAGCCGTGGCTGACGGAGTTGGACTGGCCGGGTTGCCCCTTGGCGTCGCCGAAGGCACCACCGAGGTGATAGCTGCGCGGGCCGCCGATGGCCTTGAGCGACTTCCAGAACTCCGGCGTGCGGAACTGGTAGGCCACATCCTTGAGCTGGCCGACAATCTTGCCGCCCTTCACTTCGTAGAACACCTGGCCGGCGAACTGGCCGTTGTACCGCTGCTGATCGATGGAGAACGAACCGTCGCCCACGATGGCGATGCCCTTGTCCATCTTGGCGATCATGCTTTCCCACGTATCGTCGTTGTTCCCCGGCACCATGCTCACGTTGGGCATGCGCTGGAACTGCACGTCGGCCCAGCTCTGCGCGTACGAGCAGCCGTAGCTGCGCACCGGCTTGCCGATGCTCTTGTAGTAGTCGCTCATCATGGTAGCCTGCTCGCGCGTGGTCTGATAGTCCACGAACACGCCGTTCTTGATGATGTCGAACTTCACCGGCTTCACCGCTTCGTCGTCCCAGCCGATGGCACCGAGCGAACCCTTCTGCTCGCGGTCGCCCACGATGTTGAGCAGGTCGCTGCCGATGCGCAGCTTGCCCAGCACGTCCTTCGGCGGCGCGATGAAGCTCGTCCCGGCGTAGTTGGCCTCGAAGCCGAGCGCGCGATCGAGCTCGGTGGGATGCGCAATGACCTCGTGTACGGTGAGCCACAGGTTGCTGGGGTGCAGCAGCAGGTCGTAGCGCCCCGGCTCCACCGGCTTCGCACTCAGCTTCTGCACGGCGAGTTCGGCCCAGCGCGGCGCATGTTCGCCGAGCTTGCTGTTCACCACGTGCTCGTAGCCTAGCCCCATGGGCGCGATCTCGTTGCCCTGCACCGACTGGAAGTCGCGGAAGTCGGGGCTCACGGCCGTCACCGTCATGCTGGGCGACGTGCGATAGATGGTCTGCACGATGTAGGAGCCGTCGCTCGTCATGAGCGACTTCTCCTCGCGCAGGAAGAACATGCTCGAGTTGACGTTGCGGATCCCCTTCACCTTGAGCGCCGCTTCGTTGGCGGCGAGCAGGTACGCCACCTTGTCGGTGATGGCCACGGTGAACGGGTCGATTTCGATGGGGCTCTTCCAGGTGCCCACCTGATTGCCGGGCGTCGGCGCCAGATCGACCGGCTTGAGCTGGGACGCGCGATTGGCGCGCGCCTGTCCGAGCGCGGCCTTGGCGGCATTGGCGACACTGTCCTTGTCGAGGCGGCTCGTGGCGGCGAAGCCCCACGCACCATCGACGAGCGTGCGGACGCCGAGTCCGTACGTGTCGGTATCGCTCACCCCCTGTACGATGCGGTCGCGGGTGTTCACGTTCTGCTGACGGCGGGCCGCCACGCGCACGTCGGCGTACGACGCGCCGCCGCTCTTGGCGGTGTCGATCGCCACCTGCATGAGCGCCTTGATGACAGGGTCGTCGGCGGCGGGCAGGTCGGAGACGGGCGTAATCAGACGCGCGGGGTCCGCGAGCAGCGGACTGGCCACCACGAGGGAGCCGGCCGCGACGGTGGCGCTGGCCTTGAGGAAGTCACGACGTGAGCGTGTCATGATCTGGGCATGATCGGGACGGGGGGAGGAGCGGCGGAAATCCGCGGGGCGCGGAGCACGATAACGTACGGCCGGGACACGCGTCCTGTTGAGGCCCCTGAGGCCCATCGATTCACCCGCGCCCTTCGCAGATCTCCGTGCCGGGAGGTATCGTTGGGGTTCACCTCCTCCCGCGTCCCATGTCTCCACGTCTCGCTCTCGCGCTTGCGCTCACGGCGGCCGTCTCGGCGCCCGCAGCCGCCCAGCCCATTCTCCGTCCTGCGCCCGGCGCGCCGGTCACGCTCACGCCTGCGCAGCAAGCCGCGCGCGCCATCTACAAGGAGATGGTGGAGATCAATACCGCCGACTCCGTGGGGAGCGTCACCAAGGCCGCGCAGGCCGTGGCCGCCCGCTTCCGTGCCGCCGGCTTCCCGGCGGCCGACATCCATCTCGTGGGGCCGGCCGACAAGCCGGCCAAGCAGAACCTCGTGGTGCGTTACCGCGGCAAGGGGCAGGGCAAGCCGATCCTCCTGCTGGCTCATCTCGATGTCGTGCAGGCCAATCGCAGCGACTGGGCCAACGACCCGTTCGAGATGCGCGAGGAGAGTGGCTACTTCCTCGGCCGCGGCGTGGCCGACGACAAGAGCATGGCCGCCATTCTCACGGCCAACCTGCTGCGCTACAAGCAGGAAGGGTGGGTGCCGGAGCGCGACCTCATCCTCGCCCTCACCGCCGACGAAGAGGGGGGCAACGGGAACGGCGTGACGTGGCTCATCGAGAACCGCAAGGAACTCATCGACGCCGAGTACGCCATCAACGAGGGCGGTGGCGGCACACTCGGCCCCGACGATCAGCCGCTGTTCCACAGCATTCAGGCCGCCGAGAAGGTGTACAACGACTTCACGCTCACGGTGCGCAACACCGGCGGGCACTCGAGCGTGCCGCGCAAGGACAACGCGATCTATTCACTCGCGGCGGCGCTCCTGAAGATTCAGCAGTACACGTTCCCGGTGGAGCTCAACGAAGTCTCCCGGCCGTTTTTCGAACAGACGGCAAAGGTGGAGATGCCGTCGCTGGCGGCGGCGATGCGCGCCGTTGCCGCCAACCCCGGCGACACGGCCGCCGCGCGCATCATCAGCACCGACCCGCGCTACGCGAGCATGCTGCGCACGACGTGCGTGGCCACGATGCTCGAGGGCGGACACGCGCCCAATGCGTTGCCGCAGTTCGTGAAGGCCAATGTGAACTGCCGCATCGCGCCCACCAGCACCGGCTCGCAGGTCAAGGCGACGCTCGAGCGCATCGTGAACGACACGGCGGTGAAGATCACGGGCGACCGCCCCGACCGGTCGAATGGCGCGCCCACGCCGATTCACCCCACGCTGCTCAGGGCCACCACCGAACTCACCAACACGATGTTCAAGGGCGTGCCGGTGATTCCCACCATGAGCACGGGCGCCACCGACGGGTATCGCCTGCGCGCCGTAGGCATTCCCACGTTCGGGGTGAGCGGCATCTTCTCGTCGGCCGGCGAAACGAACGCCCATGGCCGCGACGAGAAGCTGCGCGTGAAGAGCTTCTACGATGGGCTCGACTTCCTCTACCAGCTCGTGAAGCAGGTGTCGGGACCCCAGAAGCCGATTTCCTGATCGACCCGCACCGAAACGACCTGGGGCCCGAGGCGCGTTTCGACGTCTGCAGCGCCATTGAGACTCAATCATTGCGGGGCACGCCGCCCAAGCGGGGCTTCGGGATCGACACTGCAGCAACTCCGCAGACTGGAGCGCGCTCCATCACGAGAAGTACACCGGACACGCCGGGACAATTCATCCTGTAGCTTTCGCGCATGTCTTCCTTCAAAAGTACTCTCGTGCGGGTGCTGCTCATCCAGGTGGTGACGCTCGCCCTGCTGTGGCTTCTGCAGTCGCGCTACACCACCTGAGGCCGTCTCCCATGCATTGGATCAACTGGGTGGTGGTGGTCGTGTATCTCGTGGTGGTGGTGGGCGACAGCCTGCGACGGACGCGCGGCACCAAGAGCCTCGAGGGATTCTTTCTGGCCGGCCGTCGGCTTCCCTGGTGGGCGGTTGGGCTGAGCGTGATGGCCACGCAGCTGTCGGCCATCACGCTGATCGGCACCACCGGGCAGGGGTCGATCAGCGGCCTGCGGTTCGTGCAGTTCTACTTCGGTCTGCCGGTGGCCATGGTGCTGCTGGGCGTCACCCTCGTGCCGTTTCTGCACGGCGCGAAGGTGTATACGGCGTACGAGTACCTCGAGCGCCGTTTCGACGCGAAGACACGCTCGCTCACCAGTCTGCTCTTCCTGCTCTCGCGCGGCATGTCCGCCGGTACCATCATCGCGGCGCCCAGCGTGGTACTCAGTGCGGTGTTCGGCTGGGATCTCGTGTACTGCGTGTTGCTCATGGGCATCCCCACGGTGCTGTATACGGCCATCGGAGGCGTGGAGGCGGTGGCGTGGGCCGACGTGAAGCAGATGGCCGTGGTCCTCGGTTCACTGGTGGCGATCATCGTGCTGCTGGCCATCAAGCTGCCCGTACCACTCGACGAAGCGTTCCGCATCGCCGGGAGTACCGGGCGCATGCGGGTGTTCGACTTCTCCTTCTCGCTCACCGAGACGTACACCTTCTGGTCGGGGATCATCGGCGGCACATTCCTCATGCTGAGCTACTTCGGCACCGACCAGAGCCAGGTGCAGCGGTATCTCGCTGCACGGACCGTCGAGGAGGCGCGCACGTCGCTGCTGATGAGCGCGTACTGGAAGATTCCGCTGCAGGCGATGATTCTCATCATCGGTGTGCTGGTGTTCCTGTTCTTCACGTTCAATCGGGCGCCGATGCTGTACAATCCGCGCCACGATGCCGCGTTGCGCGAGAAGGCCCCGGCGCAGTACGCCGAACTCGAATCACGTTACACCGTCGCGCTGTCGGCGCGTGAGCAGGCCGCGCGCGAGGCGGCGCGGGTGAAGGGCGCCGGCCCGCTCGCAGCGTTCGCCGAGCAGAACGCCCGCGTGGACAGCGTGCGCACCGAAGCACTCGCGGCCGTCACGACGGTTACCGGCGAGAACTCGCGCGACGTGAACTTCATCGTACCGCGTCTCGTGCTGGAGCACCTGCCTCTGGGCTTCGCCGGGCTGTTCCTCGCCGCCGTGATCGGCGCGGCCATGTCGGCGATCGCCGCCGAACTCAATTCCCTCGCCACGGCGAGCACGGTGGACTTCTACCGCCGGTGGTACAAGCCGGAGGGCACCGACGCCGAATATCTCAAAGCGGGGCGCGCGGCCACCGTACTCTGGGGCGTGTTCGCCTGCGGGGTCGCCGTGAAAGCCGCCACGCTCGGCTCGCTTATCGAGGTGGTGAACCGGTTCGGCTCGTTCTTCTACGGATCGATCCTCGGCGTGTTCCTGCTCGCGATGATCAAGCGGAGCAACGCACTCGGCGCATTCGTGGGGCTTATCGCCGGCATGAGCGCGGTGGCCGCCGTGTCGTTCGGCGCGCCGCAGGTGAGCTTCCTGTGGCACAACGTGATCGGTGCAGTAGTCGTGCTGGCGGTCGGGTTGGCGCTGTCCTTCGTGGGCGGGGGGTCGGGGTCCCGCGCGTAGGCTCCCCTCCCCTCACCTACATCTTCGGCTGTACCGCCAGCGGCTGCCCCGCCACCAGATTGGCCAGCAGCCGCGCTGCCCCCGGGACTCCCGCCGGCAGCTGCCGGAAGAGCGCCAGCGTCACATACACGTACCGCCCCTTGCCCACCGGCGCGGTGAGCAGTGCGCCGTCGTTGGCCGGTTCATCCGGATCGTTCATGCGCAGCAGCGGCGTGTAGCGCTTGTCGATCACGCTCGGCATGTACGTCGCGCGTTCCTGCGTCCAATCGGCCCAGTCGGCGGCGCCGATGCGGTTGGGACTCGTGAGCAGCGGACTGGCGGGCTGCAGCACCGTGACCGGGGCCTCTTCCAGCGTCACGCGCGCGGCTCGCGGCGCCCACTGCAGCGGATACGGTGTGACACCCGGGAACGCATTCATGTTCTGCGCGCCGTACTGCACCACGAGCGTGCCACCGCGATTCGCGTAGTCGAGCAGGCGCCCGTTGTTCCTCACCAGCGTTTCGCTGGTTTCGTACGCGCGCGGCCCCACCACGATACTCGTGAATCGCGAGAGGTCGGTACTGCCCAGCATGGCCGGCTCGAGCTTCTCCACCGTGATATCGAGCTGCTCGAGCGCCTTGATGCCCGCGTCGCCCACCCCTTCGATGTAGCCCACGCGCGCGCGCGGCGGGAGCTTCACGTTCACCGCCGAGAGGTACATCCCCGAGGCGCCGTAAAGCCGCATGGGCGTGATGTGATCGTAGGCCACGAGGTAAGGACCGCTGCTGCTCATCGTGCCGTCGTGCAAAGCCATCGCGCCCAACTCGTGTCGCCCGTCCTTGAGCATGCCGGTCACGCGGAACATCACGTTCACGCTGCCTTCGGCGTCCAGCGTACGTTCGCGCTCCGTGGAGTCGGCCTTGAGCCCCTCGGGGAGCAGGATGCGCACTGCCACCTTCGCGCGATGCGGATAGGCGCTGGTGATGCGCACCGGAATCGTGCGCTCCACCGGCACCCCGGCACGGATGTACTCCATGCTGCTGCCGAGGTTCACCGAAATGCCCGGCACGGCGCTCACGGGAATCTGCAGGTCACCCTTCACCGGGTCGGCGAAACGGTACACGACGGGCGTCTTGATGGTCACCGGTTCGCCGGCGATCTGCACAAACGCCTGCACCGTGGTGGACAGCTTCTCCTGCTGCGCGACCTCGTCGCGTGCATCGACCGGCTGCTGGAACCAGTCCTGCTGCTTGCGCCCTTTGGCCCGCCACCACGGCGCGTTGCTCGCAAAGGCCACGGCCCAGCGTTGCAGTACATGCGCGCTGTCGGGGGCGATGGTGACGTCACCCTGCTCGGTGCCGCGCAGCCCGATACCCGCCACGCCGGCATTGCGCAGAAAGATCGGGGTACGGCCACGATTGAACACGGTGATGGTGAGCGGCAGCGTGTCGTTCACGTCCACCTTCACCGGCTCACGCACCGGGAAGGTACCGCGCGGCGCCGTGGCCTCCACCGCGACGCCCGCCGCGAGCACGAGTGCCTGCTCCGTGCGTTCGACCGTGGTGGCGAGGGCCGTCCACAGCGCCGGGTCGGCTTCGTCCTTCGCCCGCCGGGCATTGGGGCTGCTGCCGCCCGCGAGACCGTCGTTCACGTACACGAACGGGCCGCTCCCCTGCGCATTGCGCACGAGGCGGAACTGCCGCAGCGCCCGCGCCAGCGGGTCGACGAGGGTCGACGGATCCTGTGGCCGGTAGGCTGCGCGGAGCTGCGCGACGCCCTGCAGCGCCGAATCGAGCACCGGCTGCACCGTGGCCGGCAGTGCCGCACGGACAGTCGCCCAGGTGGTATCGATCCCGTCGAAGATCGAGCGCTCGGCGCGCGCATCGGTGGGCCCGGTGCGGGTCGCCTCCCTCGCGAGATAACCCCACACCACCCCCTTCTTCTGCAACACGCCGAAACCCTGACTCTTGTGCTGCGAACGGCTCTCGGCCGAGATCTCGTACCAGCTGCGGCCGAGCAGCGCATCGTACTCGCCGGTGTTCACGCGCAACGAGGCGCTGTCGGGCATCTGCCGCGCGCTGCGATAGAACTTCTGCGGCGTCCACGGCATCCCGAAATCGCGGACGGGGAAGCGCACGGTATCGGCAGCCAGCTCGTAGGCTTCACGCGCCAGTAGCCCGCTCACCTGATGATGACCGTGCCCGTCACGCGGCGTGCCACTGAAGAAGCCGATCATCACGTGCGGACGGAATGCGCGCACTACGCGAATTACGTCGCCCAGGATGCTGTCCCTGGGCCAGTGCCGGTACGTCTCCTCGGCGTTTTTGCTGAAGCCGAAGTCGAAGGCGCGCGTGAAGTACTGTCGGCCGCCGTCGATGCGGCGCGCCGCCAGCAGTTCCTGCGTGCGGATGGCGCCCAGCGCCTCACCGAGTTCGTTGCCAATGAGATTCTGCCCGCCGTCGCCGCGCGTGAGCGACAGATACGCCGTCTCCACATGCCGGCCGCGGGCGAGCCACGCGATGATGGGCGTGTCCTCGTCGTCGGGGTGCGCGGCCACCGAGAGCACGCGCGCCGTGGTGCCGATGCCGGCAAGCGTGGAGCCCAGCGCGGCCGC
>DCZC01000115.1:3881-9876 GCA_002331565.1 Gemmatimonas sp. UBA2094 | reverse complement strand
CCTTGGGTGCATGGTTGTGGGCCACCTGGCCGGCGCTGCACCGGCGGCTGATGGCGCGCCGGTTCGCCGGGGAGTTGGCGTAGCGGCAACGGACCCGCCGCGCCCGCCCGCCAACGCCCGTCGCCGTGGTTACGGCACCCGGTACAACCAGCTCACCTTCACGAAGAACCCGTCGCTCGTACGATCCAGCTCACGGAAGCGGAACGCGAACGCCTCGTTGAGGCTGGCCCCGTAGCCCAGGTACACCACCTTGCCGGGGCTCGGGAAGTAGGAGAAGAGCCAGTCGGCCCGCACGGCGTTGGTCTGACTGCGCACCGACTTCACGTACGTGCCGCTGCTGTTCTTGATCAGGATGGGGCGTTCGGTGAGCGGATCGCGGTACGCATCGCGCAGCCGCGATTCGTACTGCCCAACGAAGCGGAAGAAGATCGCGCGATTGAGCTGGAATTCGGTGCGCAGGCGCGGGATGTTGGTGCGGAGAATGGCCGAGTTGTCGCGCGCGCGCCGGAACTCCTGGTGGAGCATGATGGCACTGATGCGCACTTTGGGCGTGGGGCGCAGGTCGAGCGTGGCATTCACGTCTACGCGGTGGGCCTGCGCCGTCTCGAAGAATTCGGCGTCGCGGCCGATCGTGCTGTTGATGGATGCGCCGAACTTGCCGAACTGCGGCGTCGTGATGCGCATCTGCAGCTGACGGGCTGGCACCGGCACACCGGGCACGAACGCCACCGTATCGAGGCGGGTCGCCGAGCGTGGCGTTTCCACGGCGTAAGTGGTGTACCGCTCCGGCTGGAAGGCGAAGCGCTCCAGCGAAGGCGTGAATCCCAGCCCCCAGCCGCCGCGGAGCTGCAGACTGCTCGACAGCGAGAGCCGCGTTTCCAGCGGGCTTTCGGCCGCGAAGAAGTCGTTGTACGCCCACGTTCCCTGCCCGCTCAGGAAGAACATGGCCTGCTCCACCCGCTGGCCGCGCTTGCCGAAATACGTGTAGCGCTGATTGAACTGCGGCTGCACGTAGTCGAGTCGCGGTACGAAGCCGGCGCGCGACTCGAAGGCCGGGCTTACCCCTTCGATGGAGTTGCGGAAACCGTACGACCGTCCCGCGCGGTCGAAACTGAGCTCCCAGATGTCACCTTGTGTCGACTGGTCACCCGTGCGCGAGCGGCTGGTCGCCACCTGATACGACGTGGTATAGACGTTCCGGTAGAGAAACCGGCCGTCGGCGTTGAGGACGGTATTGAAGTTCGCCCCCTCGCGCCGGTCGGTGACGGTGAAGCCGATGTTGTTCTGCGCGCCGAGGTCGCGCCGCATGCGCGCGATGTTGAAGAGCGGGCTGTCCTGCCCGTTCGCGGAGTACGTGGCGTTGTCGAGCGCCGACAGCACGCCGAGATCGAAGCGCGACACCTTGCCCGTCGCCTTGGCCGCGGCCTGCGGCTGAATGATGCGGCGCGTGTACACGAGCTGGTTGGGCGTATCGATCTGTTCGTTTCCTTCCACGAAGAAGGGGCGCAGCTCCGGGAAGAAGAGCGCGAAGCGCACGTCACCCGGGATCTGCCCCACGTCGGCTTCCACTTGGGAGAAGTCCGGGTTGACCGTGGCGTTGAGCGTGAGGTTGGGCGTCACGCCCCAGCGGACATCGCCACCGTACTGCGGCTTGGCCGCGTACTGCCAGCCGTTGGTCGTTGTCGCACTGCCGGGGAGCGCGGTCGTCACCACCGGCGTGAGGTCCAGCACCAGGCCACGCCGCAGGTCGCGAATCCCCTCGAGTCGCCCCGACTGCACCAGAAATGACGCCAGCCCGCGGTTCGTCCGCGTCCACGTGTCCTGATAGCTGTTGCGCTGCGTATTGCGGACGACGTTGAGCCCCCACTGCATCGTCCCGCCCACCCGGTAGCGGATGCTCTTGAAAGGCACCCGCAGCTCGACCTGGTACCCCCATTCGGTGATGCGGCCGCGGGACTGCCAGATCATGTCCTGATTGAGATCGGCATTCCCGAGATTGGCCCGGGAAAACCCGCCGCCCATACCACCCCCGCCACCACCGCCGCCGCCGCCACGTCCGCCGCGCCCACCGCCACCGCCACCCTCCGTACGGATGCCGTCGCTCTGCACCCCCAGCGGGTTGACGGCGAACACGAACGCCTGCCGCCGGTCGTTGAACGTGTCGAGGATGAACTGGACGTGGTCGTCGTTCTGGATGCGGTCGCGGTCGGCCAGCGTCCCCCGCACCGTCCCGGCGGGCGCGTAGGCGCGCACGGCGAAATAGATGGCGTCGGGGCCGTACCACACCAGCGCGACTGTGGAGTCGAGCGAGGGGCGCCCGTCGGACGGGTTGAACTGCGAGAAGCCGGTCAACTGCGCCGCGTCGGCCCACTGCGGTTCGTCGAGCGCCCCGTCGATAGTCACGGGCGTCTCGAAGCGCGGGATCCGCACGGTGGTGCGACCCTCGCGCCCGTTGTACACCAGTGGTGCCGGTGGCGGCGTCGGACGCTCGGCGCCCGCCGGCGCTACCTGAGCAGAAAGCGCCGACGCCTGTACCACGGCGACGGCAAGCAACAGCAAGGGAATGAACACGGAGGACGACGGATTTGTATGAAGAGACGGCGCGAGCAGGAGCGGAAGCCAAGGGATCTGGCTCCCGGGGTGTTTCGGCGCCGGATGTCGCGAAAGAGAGACGGCGTATCTTTATTCAACGTATTCCCATGCCATTTCGCTTCCGACACCTGCCGCCGGTCGCCGCCCTGGTGGCCATTCTGGTCGCCACGACCGGGTGCACCGACATCCAGCTCGGCGCCGCCAACCTCATCGAGACCGTCCCGGTGCCGCACACCGAGGTCGCCTACGGCGAGGGGCCGCGGCAGCGCCTCGACGTGTATCGCGCCCTCGACACCACCGGGGCGCCGCTGGGCTCGGCGGCCCCCGTGGTGATCTTCGTGCACGGGGGCAGCTGGCAGAGCGGGAGCAAGGAGGCCTACGCCTGGGTGGGGAAAGCGCTGGCGCAGATGGGATTCGTTGCCGTGCTCCCCAATTACCGGCTCATGCCCGACACCCGCTTTCCGGCCTTCGTCGACGACGTGGCGCGGGCGGTTGCCTACACCACGGCACATGCCGCTGCCTGGGGCGGGGACACGGCCCGGGTGGTGCTGATGGGACACAGCGCGGGCGCCCACCTCGCGGCGCTGGTGGCGTACGACGCCCGCTACCTGGCGAAGCACGGGTCCACCCCGGACATCCTCGGCGGGTTCGTGGGGCTGTCGGGCCCCTACGACTTCGTCTTCGACACCGACCTCCTCAAGCGGACGTTCGCCGGTGCGAAGGAGCGGGAATACGATGCGCTGCCGGTGCACTTCGTGACCCCGCACTCCCTGCGCACGCTGCTGGTGATGGGGCAGGATGACCAGACCGTGAACCCGAGAAACACCCGCTCGCTGGCCGCCGCGCTGCGCGCGTCGCACGTGCCGGTAGACGAACTCTGGGTGCCGGGAACGCACGGGGTGAGCGTGGGAGCGTTCGCGCGGATCAGCCGCGGCGACAGCGAGATCGTCCGGCGCATCGCCGCCTTCGTGCGGGCCACGACTGCTCCGGCGGCGCAGCAGGGCCAGTGACGGGCGTCCGCCCTGCCCGATGACGATCCCCGCCGGTCACCGGGTATCGTTGAGTGACGTCACCGACCAGCCCGTGTTCACTCCGCCCATGTCGTCCAACGTGCCACACGTCGATGTCCTGATCGTCGGCGCCGGTCTTTCCGGCATCAGCGCCGCGTGGCACCTCCAGCACGAGTGCCCGGGGCGCTCGTACGCCATACTCGAGGCGCGCGAGCAGATGGGTGGCACCTGGGACCTGTTCCGCTATCCGGGCATCCGCTCGGACTCCGACATGTACACGCTCGGCTACCGCTTCCGCCCCTGGCGTGCGGCGAAGGCGATTGCCGACGGCCCGTCGATCAAGGCGTACATCGAGGAGACCGCGCGCGAGCACGGCATCGACCGGCACATCCGCTTCGGCCATCGCATGGTGCAGGCATCATGGTCGTCGGCCGATGCCCGCTGGACGGTGGACGTCGAGACCACCGGCGGCGGGGGGCGGCGACAGTTCACCTGCGCGTTTCTCTACAGCTGCACCGGGTATTACGACTACGCGCAGGGCTATACCCCCGACTTCCCGGGGCGTGAGCGCTTCCGCGGCCGCATCGTGCACCCGCAACACTGGCCCGAGCGTCTCGACTATCGCGGACAGTGTGTCGTCGTGATTGGCAGTGGCGCGACGGCCGTGACCCTCGTCCCGGCGATGCTCGACGGTGACGGTGCCGCGGCGCACGTCACCATGCTCCAGCGCTCACCCACGTATATCGCTGCGCTGCCCAGCGAAGACGCCCTCGCGAATGTGTTGCGCAAAGTGTTGCCCCCACGCGTGGCCTATGGCCTCACGCGCTGGAAGAACATCGCGCGCAGCATGTTCTACTACTACATCGCGCGCACACGGCCGGACACGTTCAAGAAGGCGCTGCGCACGGAGGCGAGGGCGCAACTGGGGCCCGACTTTCCGCTCGACACGCATTTCACGCCGCGGTACAACCCGTGGGACGAGCGCCTGTGCATGGCGCCCGACGGCGATCTCTTTCGCGTGCTGCGCGAGCAGCGCGCGACGATCGTGACCGACCGCATCGCGCACTTCGACGAAACGGGCATCCAACTCGAGTCGGGCACGCATCTCGACGCCGATCTCATCGTCACGGCCACTGGCCTCCGCATGTCGGTGCTCACCGGTGTCACGCTCACGGTCGACGGGAACGAGATCGACTTCGCGCGCGAGCTGCTGTACAAGGGGATGATGCTGAGCAATGTCCCCAACATGGCCGCGTCGGTCGGCTACACCAATGCGTCGTGGACGCTCAAGAGCGACCTCATCGCGCAGCACGTCTGCCGCCTGCTCGATCACATGCGCACGCACGGATATGCACAGGTCACCCCGCGGCGTGACCCGTCGATGAGAGAGACGCCGGTGTTCGACTTCACGTCGGGGTACGTGCAGCGCGCGCAGCCCCGCCTGCCCAAACAGGGCGACCGGGCCCCGTGGCGTCTGTATCAGAACTACCTCAAGGATCTCGTGATGCTCAGGCACGGACCGTTGGACGATCCCGCCTTGGAATTCCGTGGCGCACCGTCGCACCCCGGTGATGCACGGAGCGGGCGATGAGCGCCATGCGCCTGACCGGACGTACGGCCGTGGTCACCGGGGCGGGAAGCGGTATCGGCCGCGGCATTGCCGTGACGCTCGCCCGGCGTGGCTGTCACCTGGCGCTCGCCGACATCGACCCGCGCGGTCTCGCGGAGACGGTGGGGCTGCTGCCCTCGACACTCCGCATTTCCTCGCATCAACTCGACGTGGCCGATCGTGCGGCGGTGGCGGCGTTCCCGGATGCCGTGCGCGCCGCGCACCCGCAGGTGGACGTGCTCGTGAACAACGCCGGCGTCGCGCTGGGGGGCACCTTCGAGCAGGTCGCCGAAGACGACTTCGAATGGCTCTTCGGCATCAATTTCTGGGGCGTGGTGCGCATGACCCGCGCCTTTCTCCCGTTGCTCCGCGCCAGCGACGACGCGCGCCTCGTGAACATCTCGAGCATCTTCGGCATCGTGGCGCCGGCCGAACAGGTGGCGTATGCGGCAAGCAAGTTCGCGGTGCGCGGATTCACCGAGGCGCTGCGCCACGAGCTGGCCGGCTCCGCCGTCGGCGTCACCGTCGTGCATCCGGGTGGCGTGCGCACCAGCATTTCCGACCGCGCGCGGGCGCCGAAAGACGTCGATCCGAACGAAGTGACGCGCAAACGGGAGCAGTTCCGCAAATTTCTGCGCATGCCACCCATGGATGCTGGAGAAACGATCGTGCGCGCCGTCGAGCGGCGACGATCACGCGTGTTGGTCGGTGGCGATGCCAAGGGGCTGTCGCTGCTCGCCCGCCTCGCGCCCGTGCGCTACTGGACCCTCATGCGACTGGGGCT
>DCZC01000115.1:516-3560 GCA_002331565.1 Gemmatimonas sp. UBA2094 | reverse complement strand
GCTCGCGCATCCACTACGTGGAGCGCGGCAGCGGGCCGGTCACGCTGCTCATGATTCACGGACTCGGTGGCAACGCGGGCAACTTCCTGCATTCGCTGGTGGACCGTCTGGCCACCGACTTCCGCGTGATCGTCATCGACCGCCCGGGCTCCGGCTATTCCACGCGGGCCGACGACGCGCCCGCGGATCCGCGCGCGCAGGCCGACGTGGTAGCCGGCATCATCGATGCGCTCGCGCTCGACCGGCCCGTGCTGGTGGGCCATTCGCTCGGCGGGGCCATTTCCCTCGCCACGGCCATCGGGTATCCCTCGCGCGTGCGGGCCCTCGCGTTGGTCGCGCCGCTCACACATGTCCAGCCAATCACGCCTGCCGTGTTCCGCGCCCTCATGATCGAGCGCCGGGCCGTGCGGCGGGCGATCGGCTGGACACTGGCCACCCCGCTCTCCATGCTCCGCCGCGCGCGTGTGCTCGACTTCGTATTCGGCCCCGATCCGGTGCCCGCCGATTTTGCTCTCGCCGGCGGCGGGATCCTCGGCATGCGGCCCACGGCGTTCATTGCGGCATCCACGGATCTGATGGCGCTGCGCGACGACTTTGCACCACTGATTGCGCAGTATCGCACGCTCACGATGCCAGTCGGTGTGATTTACGGTACCGCCGATCGCGTGCTCGACCATCGCATTCACGGCGAGGGGATGCGCGCGCATCTCCCGGATGTCGATCTCGACCTCGTGGATGGCGCAGGCCACATGATTCCGCTCACCGCGCCCGACCGTGTGGCGGCGTTCGTGCGTCGCGTGGCGGCAGCGTCCTGAGCCGATGTTCGCGTCCTCAGCGCAGCGTCGGGGCTCACCCTCGGCGGGCTCCCGGTGGCGCTCATTGCCGGACTGGTGGTGAACGCACTGCCGCTCAGCGCCCTCCGTCGGTACCAGACGCGTTTGCGGAGTCGTGAGCTGGCCCCTATCGTTGGCCGACCATGTCCCGGCACCACAGGAACCAACGGACCGAGATCACGTACGCCAGCGCCTGTGACCATATCGAGCATGCGCTGAGCGACGGCATGCGCTCGCGCATGCTGGACGCGCTCATGGCGCACGACGATTTCGGGGACTGCACCGCCGCGCTGCGCAGCGCGATGCGCACGCACACGTTTCCCACCGGCGCGGAGCCGCTGCGTCTGCACCCCATCGTGCAGAGCTTCGACGCCCGCGCCAGACGCGCCGGGTGGCACGTACTGCAAAGCTGGGACTACGTCGCACACCGGTTTGCGCCCGAGATCACGCCGGTGCTGATGCTCGATCGCTTCGCACTTGGCGACACACCGGTCGACCGGCAGCGCAACGCGCTGTCGGTGCTACTCGATCACTACTTCGTGTCCCTCCTCGGACTGGTGGTCGTGCGGGCGTGGGACGAGGGCAACGCGAACGACAATCTCGACCGCGCCGCGACGCTCCTCCACGCGCTGCAGCGTCACGACCGCAGCACCTGCCGGTTCGTCGACGACGTCGAGACGCTGCTGCTCACGGCGATCTCCCACTACCACCCCGACGAGCAGATCTACGAGCGCATCGCCCGTCGCTTCGATGTGCTCACGGACGTGCGACGGCGGCGCATGGCCGTGGCCTGTGCCGCGGTGCTCGGCGGACACCTGCGCTGGGGGCTGCGTCACATGTATCGGCGGGACGTGTCGCTGATGCAGGCGGACAACGTCGTCGATTACCCGTTCGTGGTCTACGGCGTGCTCAATCTCCTGCGCGATTTCGAGGCGGAGCGTTCCGCGGGCGTCGACGGGCTCGAACATGCGCGCACCGTGGAGGCGTTGCTCAACGGGCTCTCGGCCGATCCGACCTTCGCCACCGGTCGCACGCCGCGCTGGTTCCGGTCGCACCGCGACGAGCACGAGGAACTGCGCGAGCGCCTGCTGGACAATCGGGAGGCGCTGCTTGCGGCGCTGGCCGCGCATCAGCCGTCGGCGCGCAGCTACAGCCCCCTCGGATTCGATGCGAACTTCCTCTGCAACGCCGTCGTCGCGATGATCGGCGCAGCACTCGCCGAGCCCGGGGTACGTCCCTCGCTCAACGCGCTGTTCACCCGGCTGTCGCCGCACGATGCTGCGGGCGTCGACGCCGAGCAGCAGGCGCGTGCGATGATGCAGTACGCCATGGCGAATCGGATCGGAACCGGCGCGCCGCTCGTCGTCTACGATCCGTACGAGGCGGCGCACGCCTTCAACATGACGAACGCCGCGTTGCGGAACGCTGCCGTCAGTACTCGTTGAAGATGCGCTGAACCTCGCGCGGGTTCTTCGTCTTCGTGAGCGCGACCATCAGCAGGATGCGCGCCTTGGTCGGTGTGAGGTGCAGTGCCGCGACAGCGGGTGGTACCGGGGGCGTCGCAGGGGTCGCGACCGAATCGCGCCGTGCCGTCGTATCCGGGCGCGCCGGTGCGGGCGGTCCGTCACCGCCACCGCCACCGCCGTTCGCATTCTCTCCCGACGTGAACGCGGTGACCACCACCACACCCGTCTGCCGCAGCGCGCGATAGGTTGCATTCTCGGCGGTCGTCATCCCCGTGGTGGCCACGACGACGCCCTGCGGATTGGTCGTGAACGTGTGCCCCGTACCACCCGGATACGACATCGTCAGCTCGACCTTCGGCAGCGTATCCACGCCATTCAGGTCGAACTCGCTGCGTTCACCAAAGCGGCGCACCGGGGCGAAGAAGAACTCGGGACCCTGCGAGGCCACGACGCCCAGCATCCCCATGTCCCCCGTGCTGAAGCCGCCGGTGCGCTGATACAACTTGCGGGACTCGCGCGCGGACAGAATGCGGTCGTCCATCACCACCATGACCCCCTTCTGCACCGCCTTGGGCGAGGCGGCGGTGCGCACGGCGCTCAACAGATTGATGGGACCATCGGGGCTGATGCCCGTGGCCGGTCGCTGCGCGCCCACGACGACCACCGGCTTGCTGGAGCGTACGGTGAGGTAGAGAAAGAAGGCCGTCTCCTCCAGCCGATCGGTGCCGTGCGTGACGACCACGCC
>DCZC01000115.1:0-222 GCA_002331565.1 Gemmatimonas sp. UBA2094 | reverse complement strand
TAGCGGGAAAGCTCCGGCACCGACGCCGTGATCTGCTCCGCCGTGAGCGTACCGGCGCGATAGGCACCGAGCGTGCCCGGTGCGTTCTGCACGCCCGCGATGGTGCCACCCGTGGCAATGACGAGCACCTTGGGGGCATCGGGGTTGGGCACGATCGCAGCGGGGCGTGCCGCCGTGGTGGCCGCACCGGGCGCGGGCGCCGTTGCCGCAGGGGCGGTTGGC
>DCZC01000121.1:10229-13373 GCA_002331565.1 Gemmatimonas sp. UBA2094 | reverse complement strand
CTGGCCATGTACATCGAGCGGCCACCCACATCGCGTGGCATACCCGCGTTGGGTTGCGCACTCAGCTTGCGGGACGTCACCGCCGCCATGCGTTCGATTGCTTCGAGAATGGTCTGCGGGCCCACCGAACAGTTGAGCCCGATGACATCCACCCCCCACTTGTCGAGGGCGCGCGCCACGTCTTCGGGCGATGCGCCGTACGCCGTGCGCAGTTCCGGGCCCACGGTCGCCTGGGCGATGACCGGCATCGACGCGTTCACCTCGCGTGCCGCGAGCACCGCCTGCTCCAGCTCCTCGAGATCACCGAAGGTTTCGAGCACGAAACAATCGGCCCCACCGTCTGCCAACGCCGTCATTTGTTCGGCGAACATCGCGCGGGCGTCGTCCTTGCTGGTGGGGCCGTATGGCTCGAGTCGCACGCCCAACGGTCCGACGGCACCGGCCACCAGCCGGCTCTCACCGGCCGCTTCACGCGCTACTTCGGCCGCGCGGCGGTTGATGAGTGCCACCTGCCCCTCGAGGCCATACTGCGTCAGTTTGGCCCGGTTGGCCCCGAACGTGTTGGTCTCCACCACCTCGGCACCGGCCTTCACGTAGGCGGCGTGCACCTCGCGCACCAGATCGGGCGCGCGGAGCACCAGTTCGTCGTAGCACTGGTTGATGAACACGCCCTTGGCATAGAGCATCGTGCCCATGGCCCCGTCGAACATCACCACCTCGGCTGGGTCGAGAAGGCGGGCGAGCAGAGCGGCGCGCGGCGACGCGCCGAATTCAGCGCCGGGACTCGGATGCGTGGCTATCGTGGTCATATATACCTTTCAAGATATGTCGAATCCGCCCGCTGTTCCTGCGTCTCGTGGCAACCTCGCCACAGCCCTCGCGTCCCGCATCCTCGTTCTCGACGGCGCGATGGGCACCATGCTCCAGCGCCACCGTCTTACCGAGGCCGACTACCGCGGGATAGGGAACACCGAGCGCTTCGCTGACTGGCCAAGCGACCTCAAGGGGAACAACGACCTCCTGGTCCTCACCCAGCCCGACATCGTGGCGGGGGTGCACCGGGAGTATCTGGCCGCCGGCGCCGACATCCTCGAGACCAACACGTTCAATGCCAACGCCATCTCCATGGCCGATTACGGCATGGAGGCGCTGAGCTACGAGCTCAATGTGGCCGGCGCGGCCCTCGCCCGCCGGGTGTGCGACGAGTTCGAAGCCAAGGACCCCACCCGCCCGCGGTGGGTGGCCGGCGTGCTTGGACCGACGAACCGGACCGCCAGCATCTCCCCCGACGTGGAGAACCCCGGCGCCCGCAACGTCACCTTCGACCAGCTGGTGGCCGCCTATCTCGAGGCTACCCGCGGGCTCGTGGACGGGGGAGCCGATATCCTCCTGGTCGAAACGATCTTCGATACGCTGAACGCCAAGGCGGCGCTGTTCGCGATCGAGACCTATTTCGAACAGACGGGCACCACCCTGCCGGTGATGATCTCCGGCACCATTACCGACGCGTCAGGGCGCACCCTTTCCGGCCAAACGGCCGAGGCGTTCTGGGCCTCCATGGCCCACATCAAGCCGCTCTCCATCGGCCTCAACTGCGCACTCGGCGCGGCCCAGCTGCGCGGCTACGTGCAGGAGCTCAGCCGCATCGCCGACTGCCACATTTCGGCCCACCCCAACGCCGGCCTCCCCAACGCCTTCGGCGGCTACGACGAGTCGGCCGAGATGATGGCCGAGCACATCGCCGAATGGGCAAAGAGCGGGCTGCTGAACATCGTGGGCGGCTGCTGTGGCACCACCCCCGAGCACATTGCCGCCATCGCGCAGGCCGTGCAGGGCGTGGCGCCACGCGCCATCCCGCAGCCGGAGCCACTCCTTCGCCTCAGCGGGCTCGAACCGTTCACCGTGGGCCCCACCACGAACTTCGTGAACGTGGGCGAGCGCACCAATGTGACGGGCTCGGCGCGTTTCGCGAAGCTCATTCTCGAGGGCAACTACACCGAGGCGCTGGCCATCGCGCGTCAGCAGGTGGAGAACGGCGCGCAGCTCATCGACATCAACATGGACGAGGGGCTGCTCGACGCCGAGAAGGCGATGACCACGTTCCTCAACCTGGTGGCCAGCGAGCCGGACATCTCGCGCGTGCCCATTATGGTGGACTCCAGCAAGTGGAGCGTCATCGAGGCCGGGCTCAAGTGCCTGCAGGGCAAGGGCATCGTGAACTCCATCTCCCTCAAGGAGGGCGAAGCGGAGTTCCTGCGCCAGGCGCGTCTCGTGCGGCGCTACGGCGCCGCAGTGATCGTGATGGCGTTCGACGAACAGGGGCAGGCGGACACTACCCAGCGCAAAGTCGAAATCTGTACGCGGGCGTACAAGCTGCTCACACAGCAGGTGGGCTTCCCGCCACAGGACATCATCTTCGACCCCAACATCTTCGCCATCGGCACGGGCATCGAGGAGCACGCCGGGTACGCGGTGAGCTACTTCGAGGCCACGCAGCAGATCAAGGCCACGCTCCCGCACGCCAAGATCAGCGGTGGCGTGAGTAACGTGAGCTTCAGTTTCCGCGGCAACAACCCGCTGCGCGAAGCCATCCACGCGGTGTTCCTGTACCACGGCGTGAAGGCCGGCATGGATATGGGCATCGTGAATGCCGGCGCACTGATGCCCTACGAAGACATCCCCGCCGATCTGCGGGAGCGCGTAGAAGATCTCGTGCTCGACCGCCGTCCCGATGCCACCGAGCGCATCATGGACGTGGCCGAAACGGCCAGAGGCACGGCGAAAAGCGTAGCCACGGAGGAGGCAGCGTGGAGATCGCTGCCTGTGGAGGAGCGGCTCACGCATGCCCTCGTGCACGGCATCGACGCGTTTGTGGTAAGCGACACCGAAGAGGCCCGGCAAACCGTCGCGCACCCCATCGAGGTCATCGAAGGGCCGCTCATGCGTGGCATGAACGTGGTGGGCGACCTGTTTGGCGCGGGCAAGCTGTTCCTGCCGCAGGTGGTGAAGAGCGCGCGTGTAATGAAGAAGGCGGTAGCCCATCTCATTCCGTACATCGAGCAGCTCAAGACCGCCGATACCAAGCCCAACGGCCGTGTGCTCATGGCCACCGTGAAGGGCGACGTGCACGACATCGGCAAGAAC
>DCZC01000121.1:0-10058 GCA_002331565.1 Gemmatimonas sp. UBA2094 | reverse complement strand
ACATCGGCAAGAACATCGTGGGCGTGGTGCTGCAGTGCAACGGCTACGACGTGGTGGACATGGGTGTGATGCAGTCGTGCGCCGCCATTCTCGACAAGGCGCGTGAAGTGCACGCCGACGTGATCGGGCTGAGCGGCCTCATCACGCCCAGTCTCGAGGAGATGAGCTTCGTGGCGAGCGAGATGGAGCGGCAGGGCTTCACCATTCCGCTGCTCATCGGTGGCGCCACCACCAGCAAGGCGCATACGGCGCTCAAGATCGAACCGGTGTACAGCGGTCCCGTGGTGCACGTGCTCGACGCGTCGCGCGCGGTGGGGGTGACCAGCAACCTGCTCAGCGACGAGCGCCGCGGCGAGTATGTGGCCGGCGTGCGCGCGGAGTATGCCAACATCCGTGAGGCCCGTGCGGCGCGCGGTGGCAACGAACGGCTGGTTTCCATCGAAGCCGCCCGGGCCAACAAGGCGCCCATCGACCTGTCGGTGCCGGTGCCGGTGCCCACCTTCACCGGCGCCTGCACGCTGGCGCCGTACCCGCTGGAAGACCTGGTGCCGTACATCGACTGGACGCCCTTCTTCCAGACGTGGGAGCTCGCCGGATACTACCCCGCCATTCTCGACGATGCCGTGGTGGGTACTCAGGCGCGTACGCTTCTGGCCGATGCCAAGGCCATGCTGTACAAGCTCGTGACCGACGGCCGTATCGAGGCGCGGGCGGCGTTCGGCTTCTGGCCAGCCAATGCCCTGGGCGACGACATCGTGCTGTACACCGACGAGTCCAAGACCGAGCGGCTGGCCACGTTGCACATGCTGCGGCAGCAGCTCGACAAGAAGGGGGACGGACGCCCCAACAGCTGCCTGGCCGACTTCGTGGCACCGGCGGAGAGCGGGGTAACCGACTACGTAGGCGCCTTTGCCGTGACCACCGGTCACGGGGTGGAGGCATTGGCCGCCGAGTACCGGGCTGCGCACGACGACTACAGCGCGATTCTGGTGCAGGCGCTAGCCGACCGGCTGGCCGAAGCGTTCGCCGAGCGGCTGCACCAGCGGGTGCGTACGGAGTTCTGGGCGTACGCGGCTGGCGAGTCGCTCGACAACGAGGGGCTCATCAAGGAGCGGTATCAGGGCATTCGTCCGGCGCCTGGATACCCGGCGTGCCCCGACCATGCAGAGAAGGGCACGTTGTTTTCGCTGCTCCAGGTGCCCGATCGCGCGGGCATCACACTTACGGAGAGCTTCGCGATGTCCCCCGCGGCGAGTGTGAGCGGTTGGTACTTCTGGCGGCCGGAGGCGAAGTACTTCGGGGTAGGTCAGGTGGAAGACAGCCAGCGCACGGACTACGAGGCACGCACTCGGCGGCCGTTCCGGCTGTAGCGCTTCCCGATCCGGCGGGTCGGCATCGCGAGGTGTCAGCAGACGCTGGCGGCACTGGGCCGCCAGCGGGCAGACCGGTCGACCGGCCACGGCACGGCACTCGCATTTGCGCTGCCGCTACCACGCACGTGATCGCGCCCATTTAGTTTTCAGCATCCCCGCAGTTCCGTTCAACCTCCCCAGTGTCTTCTGGAGCACTCCGCCTCCGATGAGCCAGCCCTCCGCCGCAGCCGGCGCGCCCACCGACGCGCTCGAAATCCGCGACAGCCGCACCGGTTCCACTTACAGCGCGGCCATCCGCACTGAAGGCCCCGAAGGCGATACCTACATCCGCGCCGCCGACCTCAAGCAGGTGAAGCGCGAAGCCGGGGAGTTCGGCACCCTCAGCTACGACCCGGCATTCATGAACACCGCGTCGTGCCGCAGCGCCATCACCTTCATCGATGGCGACAAGGGCATCCTGCGCTATCGTGGCTACCCCATCGAACAGCTGGCCGAAAACGCCACCTTCCTCGAAGTGGCGTACCTGCTGCGCAACGGCGAACTGCCCAACCAGACGCAGTACGACGCCTGGGTGCACGACATCACGTACCACACGTACGTGCACGAGAACATCCGCAAGTTCCTCGAGGGGTTCCGCTACGACGCGCACCCCATGAGCATGCTGTGCAGCGCCACCGCCGCGCTCTCGAGCTTCTATCCGCAGGCGCACGACATCCACGATCCGCAGCAGCGCTACATCAGCATGGTGCGCCTGATGGCGAAGCTGCCCACCATCGCGGCCTTCGCGTATCGCCATGTGAAGGGCCTGCCGTTCATCTACCCCGACAACGACCTCAGCTACACGGAGAACTTCCTCTCCATGGTGGCGCGCATGTCGGAGCCCAAGTACGAGGCGAACCCCGTGTTCGTGAGGGCGCTGGAAGTGCTGTTCATCCTCCACGCCGACCACGAGCAGAATTGCAGCACCAGCGCGGTGCGCGCCATCGGCTCCTCGGGCGTCGATCCCTTCTCGGCCGTGGCCGGAGGCATCGCGGCGCTCTTCGGGCCGCTGCACGGCGGTGCCAACGAAGCCGTGCTGCGCATGATCAGCGACATCGGTGACAAGAAGAACATCCCGGCGTTCATCGAAGCCGTGAAGAGTGGCAAGGGGGAGCAGCGCCTGATGGGCTTTGGGCACCGCGTGTACAAGAGTTACGACCCGCGCGCCCGCATCGTGAAGAAGCTGGCCGACGACGTGTTCGCGCAGGTGGGCATGGACAAGGATCTCGAGATCGCGCTCGAACTCGAGCGGATCGCCCTCAGCGACGACTATTTCATCGCGCGCAAGCTGTACCCCAACGTGGACTTCTACACGGGGCTCATCTACCGCAGCATGGCGTTCCCCACCGACTTCTTCACCGTGCTCTTCGCGGTGGCCCGCGTGGCCGGCTGGATGGCGCAGTGGGAGGAGATGATTCTCGACAAGGAGCAGAAGATCGCCCGTCCGCGCCAGATCTACATCGGGTCCGGTGAGCGCCACTACACCGATCAGCTGTCGGAGAAGTTCCCCCGCGCGCGCAAGGACAGCATCCGCAAGTGAGCGCGCCGTGAGGACACGTGCGCGGTGAATACCGACCTGACCATACGCCCGCCCGGCTTCGGGCGGGTGGTACCGGTGTTCACCGTGGACATGGAAGATTGGTTTCCGGTGAAGGCCTTCGATCCATGCGTACATCGCGATCTGTCGTGATCCCCTGCACCCACCCCTGCCGCCGGTCCCGGCGGACCTCCCACTTGCTGGCGAAGCGATGACCTCTCCCTCCACCACCGATCTCTCCCGTCCGCCGCTCACCGTCCTCTCCGAAGAAGAGGAACTGTTCCGCTCGGCCGTTGCCGAACTTGCGCAGTCGGAGGTGGCCCCCCGGGTGCGCGCCATGGAGGAAGCGGGCAAGGTGGACCCGGAGCTCACGGCCAAGTTCTTCGAGCTCGGGCTCATGGGCATCGAATTGCCCGAGCAGTACGGCGGCGCCGGCGGCTCACTCATGATGGTCACGCTTGCCGTGGAGGAGCTGAGCAAGGTGGACGCCAGCGCGGCCATTCAGGTGGACGTGCAGAACACGCTGGTGAACTACCCCCTGCACCGCTACGGCAACGACGAGCAGCGCGCACGCATGCTGCCGCGCATGACGGCCGACACGATCGGCGCCTACGCGCTCTCCGAGCCGGGCAGCGGCAGCGACGCGTTCGGTCTCGCCACGCGCGCCGAGCAGGCCGAGGGCGGCTGGACGCTCAACGGCAGCAAGGCGTGGATCACCAACGGCGGCGAAGCGAGCGTGTTCGTGGTGTTCGCCAACACGCGCCCCGACATGGGCTACAAGGGCATCACCGCCTTCATCGTGGAGAAGGGGATGCCCGGCTTCACGGTGGGGAAGAAGGAGGACAAGCTCGGCATCCGCGCCAGCAGCACCACCAGCCTGCACTTCGAGCACGTGTTCGTGCCCGATGCCAACGTGCTCGGCGAAGTGGGCACGGGGTACAAGATCGCCATCGAAACGCTCAACGAGGGGCGTATCGGCATCGGCGCGCAGATGCTGGGCGTGGCGCAGGGCGCGCTCAACGCGGCCACGGCGTATCTCAAGGAGCGCAAGCAGTTCGGCAAGGCGCTCGCCGAGTTCCAGGGAATACAGTTCCAGGTGGCGCAGGCGGCCACGGAGCTCGAGGCGGCGCGGCTCATGGTGTACAACGCGGCGCGACTCAAGGATGCCGGCCGCGACATCGCGCGCGAAGGCGCGATGGCCAAGCTGTATGCGTCGCAGATGTGCGAACGCGTGACGAGCCTGTGCGTGGAGCTGTTCGGCGGTTACGGCTACACGCGTGAGTACCCGGTGGAGAAGTTCTACCGGGATGCGAAGATCGGTACGATCTACGAGGGGACGAGCAACATGCAGTTACAGACGATTGCGAAGGCCGTGCTGAAGTGAGGATGGCGCCGCGCATGCACACGGCGGCCGTGGCGGCACTGAGAGGGGGCCCTGGCTGGCGTTCTGGGAGCACTCGGCGCCGCCATCCGGGTATGCTTCGGTCATGATCGAGACCGTCGCCGGAGTTCTGAATGCCGTCCTGGTGCTGCTGCGGCCGCTGGTGTTCGCCGCCGGCTTCGTCGCCGGGGTTGGCGCCATCACCAGCTGGGCCGTGCGCACGCGGCGCATTTCGCCGTTTTCGCCGTTCGCGCGCTTCGTGCGTGAACGAGTCGACCCCGTGCTGGTGACGCCCATGGAGCGCAAGCTGCTCCGCGCCGGCGGCACGCCGTACGCGGCGCCGTGGTGGGCGCTGGCGGTGGTGGTGCTTGGCGGGCTGCTGCTCCTGTCGGGGATACAGTTCCTGCGCGACCAGCTCCTCATGCTGGCGTACGCGTCACAGAGCGGCGGCGGGCTGGTGATGCTGCTCGTGAAATGGACCTTCAGCGCGCTGCGCATCGCCCTCTTCGCCCGGGTGATCGCGAGCTGGGTGGGCGGCGGCCCCTACTCCACGTGGTGGCGCTGGAGCTTCGTGCTCACCGAATGGTTCCTGGCCCCGCTGCGCAACGTGATTCCCACCATCGGCATGATCGACATCAGCGTGCTGGTGGCGTACTTCGGGTTGGGGATCGTCGAGTCGCTGGTGCTGGGCGTGCTACGGTAAGTCGCGGGCCAACGCGCGGCCAAGACGGCACCCCTGCTCGGGGTCCGGGGTCGCGGGTGAAGGGTGCCTCGAACGTGACCGGGGTACCGGACCGAACTGCTCGGACTGTCACGGGACCATCACGGCTGGAACGGGGTACGCTTCCGTGGTGTTCGGGCTCATGTTAGGACCGGGTGGTCCTACACTGATCGGAACCCGTTCCTATGGAGTCGCCTCAAATGCGCAAGCTTTCCCTGCTCGCCACCGCCGCCGTGCTGGCGTTTGCTGCCCCCGCTGCCGCCCAGGCGCAGGACAAGGATATCGTCGAGACCGCGGTGGCCGCGGGCTCGTTCAAGACGCTCGCCAAGCTCCTCGGCGACGCCGGCCTCGTGGAGACGCTGAAGGGCCCGGGCCCGTTCACCGTGTTCGCCCCGACCGATGAAGCGTTCGCCAAGGTGCCGGCCGCCACGCTGCAGGCGCTGGCCGCCGACAAGGCGAAGCTCAAGGCCGTGCTGCTCTACCACGTCGTGGCCGGCAAGGTCATGGCTGCCGACGCGCTCAAGCTCGCCGGCAAGAGCGCCAAGATGGTCGAAGGCTCCGACGCCAAGATCTCCGTCATGGGCAGCACGCCGATGATCAACAACGCGCACATCGTGAAGACGGACATCGCCACCAAGAACGGCGTGATTCACGTGATCGACGCGGTGATCCTGCCGCCGGCCAAGTAAGGTTCGGCCTGCAACCTGCGCCCTTCGGCCTCGCAGCACGGAGGGCGAGAGCTACGGAGAACGCCACCCCGGTTACGGGGTGGCGTTTTTCGTTGTGGCGAGACGCAGCCCGGGCGTCGCTCTCCGGATGTGCATGGTGTCCGTGGTTCCCGGCTGACGTGTCAGGTCGCCAAGCGCTCCCGAAACGCCCATATTCGGCCACATCAACCAGCATTCGCTGTCGCCAGTAGTTTCCACACCATGCATCTATCACGCTCTGCTCCTCTGGCCGTCGCCGCATCGCTCCTCGCCGCCGCGCCCGCCGCCGCCCTCGCCCAATCGTCGGCTGGTGCCCCCCAGCCCGCCGCCGACCTCATCGTCACCAACGCGCGCATCTACACCGCCGACGACAGTCGTCCGCTGGTGGAAGCGTTCGCGGTGCGTGGCAACCGCATCGTGTTCACCGGCTCGGCGCGCGAGGCGGCCACGCTGAAGGGCGCTACCACGCGCGTGGTGGACGCCGGCGGCCGCACGGTGATTCCGGGCATGGTGGACGCGCACGCCCACTTCGCCGGACTCGCGCAGACGCTGCGCGCGGTCGATCTCGTGGGCACGAAGAGCGTGACCGAGGTGATCGCCCGCGTGCAGGCCAAGGCCGCCACGCTCCCCAAGGGCACGTGGATCACCGGGCGGGGGTGGGACCAGAACGCCTGGGGCGACACCCGCTTCCCCACCCACGACGCGCTGTCGGCGGCGGTGCCCGATCATCCGGTGCTGCTCACGCGCGTGGACGGCCACGCGAATTTCGTGAACGCGGCCGCGATGAAGCTGGCCGGCGTGACGGCCGCCACCAAAGACCCGAGCGGCGGCAAGATCCAGCGTGATGCCAACGGCGCGCCCACGGGCGTGTTCATCGACAACGCGCAGCGCCTCGTCGGCAGCAAGGTCCCCGAGCTCACGCGCGACGAAATGCGCGCCGCGCTCAAAGACGCGATCGCGCGCATGCACAGCTTGGGGCTGGTGGGTATGCACGACGCGGGCGCCTCACGCGCCAACATCGAGCTGTTCGAAGACATGGCGCAGAAGCGCGAGCTCGACCTGCGGCTCTACGTGATGATCGGCGACAACGCCGAGGCGCTCAAGCACTACTTCCAGGTGGGGCCTCGCAGCGCCTTGTACGATGGGCAGGTGTGGGTACGCGCCGTGAAGCTCTACGCCGATGGCGCGATGGGCTCCCGCGGCGCCGCGCTGCTGGAGCCGTACAGCGACGACCCCAACAACACGGGGCTCCTGCTCAGCGCGCCGTCGCACATCGAAGAGGTGGCGCGCCAAGGGCTCGCGGCGGGCTTCCAGATCAACACGCACGCCATCGGCGATCGCGGGAACCGCGTGGTGCTCGATGCGTACGACAAGGCGCTCGCCGCCACGCCCCGGGCCGACCACCGCTTCCGCGTGGAACACGCGCAGATCCTGCATCAGGACGACATCCCGCGCTTCGCACAGATGGGCGTAATTCCCAGCATGCAGGCGAGCCACCAGACGAGCGACATGTACTGGATCGGCAAGCGCCTCGGCCCCACGCGGCTCTACGGGGCGTACGCGTGGCAGTCGCTGCTGCAGACCGGCGTGATCATTCCGAACGGCAGCGACTTCCCGGTGGAAGCCGTGAACCCGCTCATCTCCTTCCACGCGAGCATCGCGCGGCAGGACGCGCGCGACTGGCCGGCGGGCGGATGGTATCCTGAGCAGAAGATGAGCCGTGAAGACGCGCTGCGCAGCATGACGTTGTGGGCCGCCTACGCGGGTTTCCAGGAGAAGGAGCTGGGTTCGATCACGCCGGGCAAGTACGCGGACTTCGTGGTGCTCGATCAGGACATCATGCGCGTGCCGGCGGAGCTCGTATTGCAGACGCGGGTGCTGTCGACGTGGGTGGGAGGGAGGCGCGTCTACGAAGCCCCGGCGCGGTAACAACTTGGGACGCGCGGGACTACGCGCGGTGGCCTACGCGTTGGGAAGAACGCGCTGGGACCAACACGTTGGGACCTACGCGCTGGGAGCTACGTGGGAGGGACGCCGTGGCCGACGCGGCTGCACGACGCGGGGAAAAACGCTTACGCCCGGCCCTGCGGGCGGGCGCGTGACGCGGGGGACTACGCGACGTGGCCCTCCGCGTTTGGCGACCGCGCGAAGCGCCGGTCGTACGCGTAGTCCTCTGCGTGGCTCAGCGGCGTAGGCCACAGCGCCTATCCGACGTGGTTCCCAACGCGTATATCCCAACGTGTTGGTCCCAGCGCGTTGGTCCCAACGCGTAGTCCACCGCACGTAGTCCCGCGCGTCCCTGCGTAGTTCCCTTGCCGACACGTCGACATGCGCATCGTCTCTCTGCTCCCCGCCGCGACCGAGATCGTCGCCCTGCTCGGCGCCACCGATCACCTCGTGGGCATCACGCACGAGTGCGATTTCCCCGAGGTCGTGCGCTCGCGGGCGCGCGTGACGAAGAGCGCCTTGCCGGACACGCACGACCCGGCGGCCATCGACACGGCGGTGAGTGAGGCGCACGAGGCGGGCGTGGCGCTGTTCACGCTCGACGAGAAGCGCATCACGGCGCTCCACCCCGACGTGATCATCACGCAGGCGTTGTGCGAGGTATGCGCGGTGCGTGAGCACGATGTACGCGCGCTTGCCGCGAAACTGTCACCGCCACCGATGGTCATCACGCTCGGTGGCGAATCGCTCGATGGCATTTACGACGACATCCGCCGGGTGGCCGACGCCATCGGCGCGGCAGACGAAGCCGACGAACTGCTCGCCGGACTGCGCGACCGTGTGAAGCACGTGCACGAGACGCTCAAGGCCGCCCAAGCGCCACGGCCGCGCGTGGCCCTGGTGGAGTGGACCGACCCCCTCTATCTCGCGGGTCATTGGGGCCCCGAGCAGATCAAACGCGCTGGTGGACTCGATGTGCTGGGCGTCGGCGGCCAGCACTCGGCGCGCGTGCACATGGATGCCCTGCGGGCCAGCGACCCCGATATCGTGTTCTTCGCGCCGTGCGGCTATTCGGTAGAGGCTGCGGCCACGGAGGCGAAGCGCTGCCTTGCGCTCCCCGCGTGGCGCTGGCTGATGGAGAGCGGCACGCAGGTATGGGCAATAGATGCGAACGGGCTCACCTCACGCCCCGGCCCGCGTGTGGTGGACGGTATCGAAGCGATGGCGAGTATCTTCGCGCCGTCACTGTTCAGTGAAATTGAACCGTGGCACGCCCTGCGGGTGCAGTAGGCCGTTACGGCTGTACCACCACGTCGATGACGGTGCCCGTCAGAGCGCGCAGCTCGCGCCCGATGGTTTTCATGTCTGGAGACGGGATGAGGCGATAGTTGCCCACCACCCCGTCGCGGCGGAGTGCCTCCACCTGCTCGGGCGTGAAGTCGGCCAGATCGTTGCCATCGTTCCAGACCGGCTCGCGCAGCAGCCAATTCGTACCGCTCGCCACGAAGCGTAACTCCGTTTCGGCGGCAAACACGACGAGCAGCGGGTAAGTACCTGGCACCATGGGCGCACGGAGTTTGCGCAGGCGATCGACCTTGTCTTCGAAGACGATGGTGTGCTCCGAACGCCCATTGGGCGGTAAGGCCATCAACGTCAGGAAATTGCGTGTGCGGTCGCCCCACAGCGCGACAGCGCCGGCGAGAATGGCGGCGGTGCCGGTGGTGAAGCTGCGAAGTTTCAGCATACCGGTGATCGGCGCACCGGGGCGCACCGTGACGCGGTGAGGTACCGCGTCGAGAGTCTGGCCGTTGAGCTGGCCCCCAGTGATTTCGAGATGCTCGATGCGGGCGGTTTCCGGCGAGCGAATCAGTGCGAGTTGGCGCGAGCGTACCGGAGGCAGGTCATCGGCGCGCAACACGAACCGGCCGAGGGCACTCGCCGAAAGTTCGAGACCATCGAACTTCACCCGACCGTTGGTGACTGCCCGCCGCGTCACGCCTATCAGCCGCCCCGAACCGCGCTCGGTCTCGAACGACACGGTGACCGAGTCCGGCGCCCGAGGCGTGGGCAAACCGCGGCCGTCGACGAACACGACACCGAGCGAAACGGGGATGGGCGCGGCGGTATCGGTAACCCAGACGAAGCCATCGCGGGAAACGGGCTCCACCATCTGCATGGCGACGGCCTTGGGCTGCAGCGCCGTGCGCCCGAGCAGCAAGCCGAGCATCGGCAGCAACGCCACGAATGCGGCAGAGAACGTGCGCGCGCGCGGGTATCCGCGCGCGACGCGTTTGGCCACCGACACCGACCGCGCGAGCCGCGTGAGCATGCGCGGCGTGGCGCCAGCCCCGAG
>DCZC01000006.1 GCA_002331565.1 Gemmatimonas sp. UBA2094 | reverse complement strand
GCTCGCGCGGTAGGTCATCTCGATCTGGCACACGTAGCCCGCGCCGCCCACCTCGTCGAGCGGGATCACCTCGAGCACGCGGCGGTGGAAGCACTTGAACCCGCCGGTGAGATCACGCACCCGCATTCCCAGCACGGCCTGCGCGTACAGCGAGCCCCCGCGGCTGATGGCACGCCGCACGAGTCCCCACTCCGCCACGCCGCCGCCCTGCACGTAGCGCGAACCCAGCACCAGGTCGGCGCCGCTTGCCGCCCGGATGAGCCGGGGCACGTCGGCCGGGTTGTGCGAGAAGTCGCAGTCCATCTCGAGAATGAGGTCGGCCCCGTTTGCCATGGCGTGACGGAACCCGGCGCAGTAGGCCGGGCCGATGCCCTCCTTGGCGGTGCGATGCAGCACATGCACGCGCGGGTCGGCCGCTGCCAGGCCGTCGGCGATGGCGCCCGTGCCGTCGGGCGAGCCATCGTCAATGATCAGCACGTGCCCATCGATGTCCGCGGCGTCCAGCTGCTGCCGCACCGCCGACACCAGGGCCTCCACCGTCTCGCGCTCGTTGTACGTGGGCACGCACACCCACGCCACCGGGCTCGCTGCGTCTGCGCTCATCGGGGCGGGAAGGTCCACTCGGCCATCGCGACGGTGCCCTCGGCAGGCGACGCGCCGGCGGGTGTGGTCACGTGGAACTCGGTGAGCCCGGCGGGAAGGGCGCTCGTGAAGTGGAGCACGGTCGTGCCCCTGACGGTGAAGTGATGAATCGTTCCATCCGGGTCGGTGATTGAGACGGCGTAGGTGGTGCCCGCGTCGCGCCCGCGCGCCGGAATTGCGATGCGGGTGCGCCGGGCGGCGGGTGCGTACACGCGCATGGTGGCGGATGGGAGCGCATACCTCCAGCGCAGCCCCGCCGACGAATACGGAAGGCCCCAGGTGCTGCGAACGGGGAATGCCACTGCGGCATCCGGCGCCGCCGTGACCCTCCAGATGGCACTGCCGTCGGGGAATGTGGCCTCCACCGTGTAGCCGGCCGGCGGATGCGCGGCATCCGGGGGTGCAAGACCACGCATGCGGTATGCCCATGGCTCGATGGCCACGCGCTGGATGCCGGCGGTCGCGTACGCCGTGGCCGCGCGTGGGAACAGCGGGTTCCCGAAGGCCTCGTCGAAGTCGGCGGGAGCGCTGTTCTCATTCAGGCCACCGTTCGCGATGGGGTGCCCGTGCACGGTCTGGCCGTACATGTACTCGCGGTCCAGGTCTTCGTTGGTGAACGCCGGCGCCTCGATGACCGCGGTGCCATCGGGATGCGCCTTGAGCCACTGCCAGGTGGGCGTGGTGGCCGCGTCCCTCCCGTCGATGACCAGCGTCGGGCCGGTTGCCACACCGAAGCCGAGGGGCATCTCGACGGCCGTGATGATGATGGCGGCCGCGATGACGCTGTGATGGAACAGCGGCCCGCGGTCGCGGGTGATGAGGCGAAGTGCGATGGCGCCCAGCACCAGTGCGCACGCCAGCACCATCACGCCGAACCTGGCGTACACGCGCAGGAACGGCAGCACCTGATAGACGAGCGCCGACGGCATGGGGATATCCACGCCGAGAATGCGCGTGGGGCTTGCGAGGCTGAGCAGGGCCATCACCACGAGCACGGGCACTGTCACCAGCACCGCCACGCGGATCGGGGCCGCGAGCGTGCGGCGCCGACGCCACGCCATCACCAGTCCGGTGATTGCCAGGGCGATCACCAGCCAGCCCAGGAATGCCGTCCGTTCGCCGCCCGGGCTGTACACGGTGCTGAAGGCGTTCCGCCCGGTGATTCCGTAGATCAACTGGCTGCCGGGAGGCGGCACGATGTAGTCCCAGATGCGTGCGCCGTAGTCGCTCAGTTCGCGGCTGCTGCGCCTGATGATGTCTGACGACTGGCCGTTGGCGGCAAAGAGGATGAGCAGCGGCACCACCACGATGGCGACGAGCGACGCCACCGCCTCGCCGATGCGCCGGAGTGCGTTGCGCCAGTCGTGACGGCGCGCGATGAGCACTGCCCCCACCACGATGGCCACCCCGGCTGAGATGAGGGCCATGGTGCCGTAGTAGGGGTTGCTGAGCCACGCGAAGAGCACCGCCAGGGCCAGCAGCAGCGCGGCGCGCCAGCCCGGGCGCCGCACCCAGAAGATGGCGGCCATCAGCAGCAGCGGTGCGAACTCGATGTGCGCGAGCGGTGGGTGTGCACCGATGCGCAGGAACATGTAGGGCGACAGCTCGTAGGCCACGGCGGCCCACGCGGCGGGGCCGCGACCAAGCCCGAGCCACCGCACCAGCAGGTACATGGCGGCACCGCTCAGGGCCACGCCGGCGAGGGTGACGATGTTCAGGGCAGCAGCCACCGACACGACGTTGGTGAGCAGCCAGGTGGGGCCCGTGAACACCAGCAGCGTGAGGTTGGCTCCCCCCACTCCTGGGCGTCCGAACGGGAACCCCAGCGACTGCTGCACGGAACCGCCCCACAGGTCCATGCCGTTCGTATGGTTGTTCCAGACGTCCCAGAAGTATCCGGTGACGTCGGACGACTGCCCGTTGCCGGGCAGCAGCCCGCTGATGTCGGTGGCCAGCGGCCAGGTGAGGAGCACGGCGATGAGCCCGGTGGCCGCGAGCACCACCAGCACCTCGATCGTGATGCGCTGCGCGCGCGTCATGGGCGTGCCCGCCGGGGGATGCCGCTGAATGCCTCGGCCAGCCGCTCGCGCTCGGCCTCCGGTGAATACCGTGCCACGCCGGCAAGCGCAGCCTGCGACATCTGCGCCTGCCGCACGGGGTCGCCCACCACCGACTCGATGGCCCGGGCGAGCGCCGGCACGTCGCCTGGCGGAACCAGGATGCCGTCACCGCTCTGCACCACGGCATCCACGCCGGGGAAGTCGCTCGCGATGCACGGGCAGCCCGATGCCATGCCCTCCGCCAGCACCACGCCGAACGCCTCCTCGCGTGTGGTGGATGGCAGTACCACCACGCTGCCCATGCGGTACGTGCGCGCCAGTTCGTCGTCGTCCACGCGACCCAGGAAGTGGATGTCGTCGCCAACTCCGCTGGCCCGCGCCTGTGCCTCGAAGCCCGGGCGCAGATCGCCGTCGCCCACCAGCTCGAGGGTGCACGGGATGTTGGCGCGCACGCGGGTGAAGGCCTGGATCAACTGCGGCACGCCCTTGAATGCGTGGCCGCTGTCCATGGCGCCCACGAACACGACCGACGGCACCTCCGGTCGCGGCTCATCCGGCCCCGGGGGATGGAAGCGCGAGAGGTCGAGCGAGTACGCCGACGGTTGCACGCGGATGCCCGTGACGCCGCCGAGTGATGATGCCTGCGCCAGTTCGGTGGAACTCGCAAGCACGGCGTGCGCGTGGCGCATGATCCACGGCTCGGCGGTGCGCTCGTAGGCGCGCAGTACCGCGCCGCGCCAGCCATTCCACAGCACGTCCATGTGGAAGAACACGATGTACGGGATGCCGTGCAGCCGTGCGCCGAGGGCCGCTGATTCGGCGCCGCCGAAGAAGGGCCACATGATGTACACGGCGTCATGGCCCTTCATGTGCCGTGCCAATTGCGGCACCAGCGCGGAGTTGCCGTGTCGCACCACCGACCGCAGGCGCTCCACCACGATGCCGTCCACGATGTCGCGGCCCGGCTGGTCGTCGTGCGACGGGCAGTACACCGTCACGCGGTGGCCCATGTCGGTGAGCTGCCTGGCGTGGCGTGCGGCGACGTTGCCGATGCCGCTCTTGTACGGCGGATACACGCACGAGACCAGGGCGATCCTCACCCGGCGCCCTTCACCCTGCGCTTCGCCTCGGTGGCCGCAAGCATCAGTTCGCCCGTCACCCACACGGTGACGCTGAGGAAGAAGCCATGCAGGCCCTTGCGGTGCTTGCGCACGAACGGTGCCATGGTGCGGAAGTAGGCGGCGTTCGCGGCCGGCGGGCGCTGCCCGGCCACGTTCGAGCCTGCGCCCACATGCACCACGTCCACGCCCGGCCAGTACCGCACGCGGTATCCGTGCTCGATGAAGCGCAGCGAAAGGTCGATGTCCTCCGCGTACATGAAGAACTGCTCATCGAAGCCGCCCACCGCCACCATGGCATCGCGGGGCATCAGCATGAAGGCACCCGACACCGCCTCCACGTCTGCCGCCTCGGTCTCGGGCAGGTGGCCCAGGGTGTATCGGCGCGATCGGGGCCCGCGGAACACGCGGTCGAGCGTGGTGAAGTAACAGAACGACGACCACAGCGTGGGAAAGCCCCGGTGGCACCGGCGGTCGAGCCGCCCCTCACGGTCCACGAGCCGTGGCGTGAGCACGCCAACCGACGGGTCACGCCACAGCTCATCGAGGCAGGCGCGAAGCGCGCCGGGCGGCACCACCGTGTCGGGGTTCAGCACCAGCACCGCCCTGCCGCGCGCGCGATCCATGGCCACGTTGTTCGCCCGCGCGAAGCCCACGTTCTCGTCGAGCGCGGTGGTGGTCACCCAGGTGTGGCCACGTGACACCGCCACGGTGTCGTCGCCCGACGCGTTGTCGACGACCTCCACCTCCATGTCCACGTCGGCGCGGTTGGCCGCGAGGCTG
>DCZC01000007.1:1298-9329 GCA_002331565.1 Gemmatimonas sp. UBA2094 | reverse complement strand
GCTGGCGCCGCCGCCGGGGCAGGCTTGCCGGTCACGGCCGTGTCGCCGATCGCCACGTCCGGCGTGGCCGACGCCGCCAGCGTGAGATCGCGCGACAGCGCCGAATCGACCGCCGACTGTCGCACCGTGTCATCATCACGGCATGCGGCGAGTCCGAGCGCGCCCACGAACAGGCACACGCCGACACGGGACGAGACCGGACTGCAAGAAGGAAATTGCGCCATGAGGAGGACGATAGTCGGAGGGAGAAGCCGTGCGCCACGCCGGCGCGGCGCTCTTCGCCCGGGAGCCCGGGTCGCAGCTGTTCTTGCTACGCCCGCGGCCGGCACGCGTTCCCCGGCTCCTGGTTTTCCGACGCATGCGTCGGCATGGACATGTCAACGGTAGATTGACTGGGTCTGCCCATCGCCACATGCTGGTGCCTCGTCGCGCGACATGTCTGGCGTCATCGTGAAACGAAAGCATGAGGTCCGCTGATGCGGCCTCGGATTACGACCACTTCAACCGAGGTATAGAAATGCAATTCGGCACGTTGTCCGCCGCTATCGTGAGTTTCGTCACGTTTGCCGCCGGCCTACAGGCCCAGTCGCCGCCGCCTGCCGCCGAGCAGATTGCCGCCGCTGTGCTCGCACTCCCCAAGGAGATGCGAGAGGGGGCCGGGGTGATGGGCTATCGCACGGCTGGCAAGCTCGAGCTGCTGCGCCCCGTGAAGAACGGGATGCTGTGCCTGGCCGACGATCCGGCCGAGGAGCAGTTCCATGTGTCCTGCTACGCCGAGACGATGGAGCCGTTCATGGCCCGCGGCCGCTCGTTGCGGGCAAGCGGGGTCAAGGGGACGCAGGTCGACACGGCGCGCTTCGCCGAAGTGAAGTCCGGCAAGCTGCGCATGCCCACCGCACCAGCCGCCTTGTATCAGATCTTCGCCAAGAGCTACGACCCGGCCACGCAGACGGTGACCGCCGGCCGGTCGCTGTTCGTGGTGTATGTGCCGTTTGCGACCGCGGCAACGACGGGGCTGAGCACGGTGCCGTCCGACTCCAAGCCGTGGCTGATGCTGCCCGGCACGCCGAAGGCGCACATCATGTTCAGCGCGAGCATGTGATGAAGCTTGGGGCAGGGAGCAGGAGGGAGGGGGCAGGCAAGCAGGCCACTGCGGCCTCCCTCACACGCTCGGCCCTCGATCGTGCACAGGCAGACCTCTCCGCGCGGGATGCGAAGATGGCCGCGGTGATCGAACGGGTGGGGCCATGCACGCTGCTGCCTCGTACGGAAGGCACGCACTTTGGGCATCTCGCCCGCAACATCATCTACCAGCAGCTCTCGGGGAGCGCCGCCGCCACCATCCACGGGCGCTTCGCCGCGCTGGTGGGTGGTGAGGCGCAGGCCCCGGATCCGCACGCGGTGCTTGCGCTCGACGAGGACGCGCTGCGCCGTTGCGGGCTGTCGGTCGCCAAGGTCAGAGCCGTGCAGGATCTGGCCCGTCACGTGGTGGACGACCGGCTTCCGCTACACGCACTCGACCGCATGAGCGACGACGAGATCATCGCGGCGCTCGTGCCGGTGCGCGGCATCGGCCCGTGGACGGCGCAGATGTTTCTCATGTTCCGCCTTGGTCGCCCCGACGTGCTGCCGGTGCTCGATCTGGGCGTACGGAAGGGTGCCCAGCGCATCTACCGCACACGGGCGCTCCCCGATGCCACCCGGCTCACGAAGATCGCGCGGAACTGGCGCCCGTGGGCGAGCGTTGCCAGTTGGTACTGTTGGCGTGTGCTGGATTTGGAGGACGCTGGAGGCTGGTGATGGTGGAGTTTCACAAGCGCATTCGAGTGCCCGTGCCGGTTGCGGCGCTGTTCGCCTGGCACGAGCGGCCGGGCGCGTTTCTGCGTCTTTCGCCACCGTGGGACAAGCCGGAAGTGGTATCCCACGTCGGCGGTATCCGCGACGGCGCACGCGTCGAGTTGCGGGTGCATGCGGGACCGGTGCCCACCACCTGGAAACTCGAGCATCGCGATTACATCGCCAACCGGCAGTTTCGCGATGTGCTGCTCGAGGGGCCCTTCACGTCGTGGGTGCACACCCACGGCTTCTCGCCGGACGGCGACCAGGCGAGCGTCCTCGACGATCACATCGCCTACGCGCTGCCGCTCGGCGGCCTCGGCCAGGCCGTGGCGGGTGGATTCGCCGCCGGCACGCTGGCGCGCGTGTTCGCATACCGGCACGCGGTCACGCTGGGCGACCTGGAGCGGCACGCCGAGTACGCCGCCCGTCCGCGACTGCGCATTGCCATTACCGGGGCCTCCGGATTCATCGGCTCGCAGCTCGCCGCCTTCCTGAGCACAGGTGGGCACGAGGTCCTGCGTATCGGGCGGGGGGCGGTGCGCCCCGGTATCGTGGACGTGTCGTGGGATCCGCATCGCGGGCAACTCGACGGTCGGGCCCTCGAAGGCGTCGATGCGGTGATCCACCTCGCGGGCGCCAGCATCGCCGAGCGATGGAGCGAGACGCACAAGCGGGCCATTCGCGACAGCCGCGTGGAGGGCACGTTACTGCTGGCGCACACGCTGGCCGGATTGTCGCGCAAGCCACGCGTACTCCTGAGTGGCTCCGCCATCGGCGTGTACGGATCGTGCGGCGACGAGCGCCTCGACGAACGCAGCCCCTTCGGTACCGACTTTCTGGCCGACGTGGGACGTGCGTGGGAGCAGGCCACGGCCCCCGCGCAACAGGCTGGCATCCGCGTGGTGCATCTGCGAACCGGCATCGTGCAGGGCGCCGCGGGCGGGGCGCTGGCCAAGCAGGCCCCGCTCTTCAAGCTGGGGCTCGGTGGGCCGCTTGGCAGCGGATCGCAATGGGTGAGCCCTATCGCGCTCGACGATCACATCGGCGCGATGCACTTCTGCCTCATGCGTGACGATATCGAGGGCCCGGTGAATCTCGTGGCGCCCGAGGCGGTGACCAACGACACCTTTACCAGAATGCTCGCACAGGTGCTGTCGCGCCCGGCGCTCGCGCCGGCGCCGGCGTTCGCGTTGCGCCTCGCCCTCGGCCGCGAAATGGCCGACGCGACCGTGCTGGCAAGTCAGCGGGTGGTGCCCGGCGTACTGCAGGCAAAGGGATTCCGGTGGCGGCACGCCACGCTGGAGCAGATGCTGCGCTTCGAACTGGGGGTTGGGCCCGGCGGAGGGGCTTGAAACCTTTTCGTGCGCCGCTCGTAGATTGCGGTACATGAACGCGATCATCCTCGAGAGTGTCCTCTTCATCGCCCTGCTGGCGGTGGTGGGGGCGCTTTTCGTTACGGCGCTGGGCATCACACCCCTTGGCCGCCGTCTCCGCCAGACGGCCAATCGCAAGCGCATCGACAAGCAGGCGGATCTCACATGCCCCATCCATGGGCAGCAGCAGGAGAGCGATCTCGTGCGGCTGCCCACTGGTGAACCGTTGTGTCCTCATTGCTACAAGGAAGCGGTCCATGGCCACCTCACTTGATGAAACCATCGAGGGGCTGCGCAGCTCGATCGGCAGCTCCATGCGCAATTCCATGCAATCCACCGGCGGCGGGGCCGGCGGGAACGGCATGTACAAGAGGCTCGCGCTTGCCGGCGCGGCGCTCGTCGCCGCGATTCTGCTGGTGCGTCCGACCATCACGTACATCGAGCCCGGCCACGTCGGCATCGTGATCAACCGTGCGGGGGGCGGTGTGTCGCCGCAGCCGCTCGGCCCAGGGTTTCACGTGCGCAACCCGCTGTTCACGGCCATCGAACAGTACCCCACGTTCATGCAGACACTCGTGCTCACCCGGGCGAGCACCGAGGGCTCGGAAAACAACGACGAAATCAACGTGAACTCCATCGAAGGGCAGCCGCTGTCGCTCGATGTGTCCATGTCGTTCGAGCTCGACGGAACCAAGGTGCCCGCGCTCTACCAGACGTTCCGCACCACCATCGAGACGATTTCGCACGGCTTCATCAAGCAGGCCATCCGTCAGTCGCTGCAGGAAGTGGTGGGACAGGAACAGATCGCCGACATTCTCGGTCCCAAGAAGGCCGAGACCGTTACGCGCACGCAGGCGGCGTTGCAGAAGCGCCTCGACCCGTACGGCATCTCGGTGCGTCAGTTCACGCTCAACGAGTTCCGCGCACCGAAGGCCGTGATGGACGCCATTTCGCTGAAGAACGTGATGCAGCAACAGGCGCTCACAGCGCAGAACGAGCTGCAGAAGAATACCTTCCAGGCGCAGGGCGACAGCATCAAGGCGGCGGGTCGTGCCAAGGCGATTCTCACCGAGGCCGAGGCGCAGGCCAAGGCCAACGATCTGTTGTCGCGCAGCCTCACCGGTAACCTGGTGCAGTACGAAATGGCGAAGCGGTGGAACGGCCAGATGCCCCAAGTCACCGGTGGGGCCATGCCGATGATGCAGTTGCCCGGGGCGGTGAAGAATCCGTAAGTTCCGGCATGCCGCTCGTGCCGTTTGCTGCGCTGCCCGACGAGGCGCGCGTGTGGGTCTTCTCGGCGGCAGCGCCGGTAACCGGGGCTGCCGCCGATGTGTTGCTGCGTGACGTCGACGAGCATCTCGCGCGGTGGAGAGCGCACGGAATGCCACTCGTCTGTGCGCGCGACTGGAGGGACGACCGCTTCCTCGCCGTGGGCGTGGACGAAGCGGCGAGCCATGCGTCGGGGTGCTCCATCGACGCGTTGTTCCATGTACTACACGGGCTCGAAACGCAGCTCGGCACATCGCTGCTTGGCAACGGTGCGGTGTATTGGCGTGACGCAGGCGGCGCGGTGTCGATCGCGGATCGTCCAGCGTTCCGCGCGGCCGCGGCTGCCGGTGCGGTGACGGCGGAGACGCCGGTTTTCGACCCGACGATTACCTCTGTTGGCGCGTGGCGCCGCGAGTTCGAGAAGCCGGCGGGTGCGAGCTGGCACGCGCGGTTGCTGCCGCAGGTGGGGTGAACAGCTCCGTGAACTCCGACGAGCTGTTTCCCTAACTCAACCAGCCATCCCGGTGCTCGGCCACGAATTCGTCATCGGCGAGCTCCGGGTGCATGATCGAAAGCCGCGCCAACATGTCGCCCTGCCCGGGTGACAGCTGCTCGTGTGTGTCGAAGGTCCACGTGCCGCGCACGAGTCCCTGACGCCGCAGAATTTCGAGAACACCTGGCAGACAGCCAGTGTAGTTGTTCGCTGCGTCGAAGATGAACGCATTGGCCATGGTAAGCGCCGCTCCACGCGTAAGCCATGCGCGGGGCACGTCGTTGTCGCCGCGCGCGCGCCATGCCTTGATCTCCTCGAGCATCTGCACCGCCGTGTGCGTCCAGACCGCCCACTGGCCCAACAGACCGCCCACGAAGTGGCGCGTGTACGCGCGTCCACCGCTCGTTACGGGAACATCGGTGAGCAGGTCGGCGATGATCGCGTCGTCGTTCCCCGTATACAATGCAATGTCGTCACGCCCCGCGTCGGCGAGCGCGCGCACCACGTCGAGCGTGGCGTAGCGATCGAATGGGGCTACCTTGATGGCCACCACGTTCGCGATCTCGGCGAACTCCCGCCAGAAACGGTAACCGAGTCGTCGGCCACCGACCGCTGGTTGCAGGTAGAAGCCGAAGAGCGGAATCGCCTCGGCTACACGGCGGCAATGCGCGAGAATAGCCTCGTCGGTGGCATCACGCCATGCGCCCAGTGACAGCAAACCGCAGTGATAGCCGAGCGCGAGCGCGATCTGCGCTTCGCGCAGCGCCTGCGCGGTGTCGCCGATGAGGCCGGCCACGCGAACGAATGGGCGGGGTGACACGGCGAGCGACGCGCTCGCAGTTTCCGCGGCGAGTTCGAGCACCGGCCGGTAGAGGCCGACCTTCGCGTCGTGAATGGGAAAGCCCGTCGTGTGCACGCCCACGGCCATGCCACCGGCGCCGGCCGCCACGTAATAGCGTGTGAGCGCCCGCTGATGACGCTCGTCCATGTCGCGCATGGGTGTGAGCGCCAGCGGATGCGCCGGTATCACATGCCCCGCCTGCAGGTGCGCGCGCACGTTGAACGAGAGGCCCAAGTCAGAACTTCCCATCACGCACCTCGAACTTGGTGGGCTTGCTCAGCAGGCGGCCCCCAGCACGTATCCAGGCCACAGCCCACGCGCACAACGTATCGAGCGGCAACGCCGTGTACGGCAGGTACTCGGCGAGCCGGTCCACATTGCCGATGAGCGCGTCGGCCTGCGCTTCGCCAGTGAATTGCGGGGCGACCCCGGCGTGCGTGCCGATGCACTCGGCCAGCTCGCGCACGCGCACCATGGGTCCCGTCACGTTGAGCGCCAATGCGGGATTGTTGGCCACGAGCAGGCCGCGCAGGGCGAGCCGATTCGCATCACCCTGCCAGATCACGTTCACCCAGCCGGTGGTCACGTCCACCGGTTCGCCCTCGAGTACGCGGCGCGCAATTTCGGTGACCACGCCGTAGCGCAGGTCGCAGGCGTAAAAGAGCCGATAGAGCAGCAGCGGTGATCCCGTGCGACGCGCCACGCTCTCGAACACGCGCTCACGGCCGATGGTGCTGGCCGCGTACTCGCCGTCGGGAATGAGCGCGTCGCCTTCCTGCGACCCCCCGCGCGATACGGTGCTGCGGCCATACACGTTGCCGGTGGAAAAGCAGACGATGCGCGCCCCGGCATATCGCTCGGCGGCGTGTACACTGGCCACCACGTTGTGCGTCCATGTCCCCACCGGATCGCCGGTGGTGCCGAACTTCTGCCCGGCCATCCACACCACGTTGGGCGCAAAGGGGAGCAACGCTACGGCCCGCGGATCGGCGAGGTCGGCACGTATCACTTCCACGCCGTCGGTCTCGAGCTGCGCTGCGGCGGCCGCATCGCTGAAGCGCGACACGGCGATCACGCGGCGCGTGCGATCGTGCAGGGCACGGCGGGCCATGCGTGCCACCGTGGGCCCCATCTTGCCGCCCGCGCCGAGGATGACGATGTCGCCGTCAAGTTGCTCGAGGGCCGCTACGGTCTCTTCGTCGGGGGCGGCGAGCCGGGCTTCGAGCGAGTCTTCGGACGTGGGCGCGCTGTCGATGGCGGACATCGGTGCCTGCTGTGGGTGGGGAACACGACCATTCACACCGCGACTGCCGCTTCCGCCTCCACCGGCGGCATCGCGATGCCCAGTTCGGCCGCGAGCGCGCGACGGCCGGCATCGATGCGTTCACGGGCCGTCTGCTTGAGCCGGCCGACGTCGTCCATCGTCATGCCCGTGGTGTCGATGGGCTCGAGCACCTGGGCCAGCGCGCGGGCGCGCAGGAACCGGAACGTCCCCTTGGCCATCGCGTTGCGGGTGCCCGCTACCGCAATGGGGAGCACCGGCGCCTGGCTTTCGATGGCGAGGCGGAAGGCCCCGTCCTTGAACGGCAGCATCTCCTGCGTCCTGGAGCGCGTGCCTTCGGGGAAGATCATCACGCTCACTTGCTTCGCCAGCCGGTCGCGGCACTGGGCAATCGCATCGAGCGTGCTATCGCGGTTGCCGCGCACAAGCTTGATGTCGCCGGCCATCTGCATCATCCAGCCCATGCAGGGGATCTTGAACATCGTGTCCTTGCTCAGCCACTTCATTTCCCACGGGAAGCAGCTGATGAGAAACACATCGGCGTAGCTCTCGTGGTTCGCCACCACGATGTACGGTCGGCGCGGATCGGCGAGCGTCCCGCGGGCGCGGAATTTCCAGCGGCCGTTGAGGCGCATGGCAGTCACGCCCACCAGCCGGAAGGCACGACCGGCCGCATACCGGCCCTGGTCGAACGGTGCCGTGAAGAGCCAGACGATCGCCACCACAGGGGTGCCGAGGATCACGACCGACACGGTCGCCACCCACGCCCACGCATTCAGCACCGTGCCGAGCATGGTCGAGCCTCAGCCCTGCGGGAGCGCCGCGTTGTCCATCGGGTCGGCGGGATCACAGAACCCCGCCGCCTTGTGGGCGCCGTCGCAGAAGGGCTGGTTCTTGCTGTGTCCGCAGGAACACCAGTAGTAGGTCTTACCGG
>DCZC01000007.1:855-1181 GCA_002331565.1 Gemmatimonas sp. UBA2094 | reverse complement strand
TTGTGGGCGCCGTCGCAGAAGGGCTTCACGGCCGAGTGACCGCAGCGGCAGAGGGACATGGGGCGGCCTTCGGCACGCGGCGGGATCACCTTGCCTTCGTGGTCCAGGAGAACGATCTGCGCGGCATCTTCGGCGCTGATGCCGAGTGAGCCGTTCTTGCGGACGGTGATGGTGATGGGCATGAACTGTCTGGAGAGGGATGATGAAGAAAGAACTAGGTGGCCGCCGCGTACCGTTTGAGCCGGGCGATCATCGCATTCAGCCCGCTCTCGCGCGCGCCGAGCCCGATGTCACTCATCAGCTGGCGCACGATGTCGGCGGGCAGT
>DCZC01000007.1:0-689 GCA_002331565.1 Gemmatimonas sp. UBA2094 | reverse complement strand
CTGGCGCACGATGTCGGCGGGCAGTGCGAGCGTGACGGCTGCGGGCTGATCGTTGACGGCGGCGAACACGATGGCGAGGACTGCCGCGACCGTCGGCGACTGCCGGGCGTTCACGTCGGCGTAGAAATGCATCGAGCCGTCATCCATCCGCTCGGGAAAGATGTCGACGCGGGTCTGGCACTCGGGGACGGTGAACTCGGCGCGGTCGAGCGCGGCGAAGCGCTCGGGCAACGGTTCGAGCTTCTTCGACCACGAGAGAAGCGCGGCCATCTTGTCCTCACGTCCCAACAGGCGGAACTGCTCGAGCGTGCGGGCGAGTGCCGGTGGGAAGTTGTCGGGCGGTTCCTGCATCCCGTAAACTAGCCGGACCCGCCGGGGATTCCACTCTGGCCGGCGGCGGCTCCGGTCTGCTGATTTAGTGTCTATGCGATTCCTCCCTCTGCTCGTCGCGACGGCGGTGTTCATGCTCACCGCCTGTGATCGCCGTTCCACGCCGGAGACGGCCGTGGGGACCCTGGAAGTGGTCGAAGTGAACGTGGGGCCGCTGCAGGCCGCCCGCGCCGTACGTGTCTTGGTGCAGGAAGGGGAGGCGGTGCGGGCGGGCGATACGCTCGCGGTGTTCTCCACCCCGACGCTGACGAGCGCGGTGGCGCAGGCCGAGGCGCGCGCGGCGGCCGCCGACGATGCGG
>DCZC01000191.1 GCA_002331565.1 Gemmatimonas sp. UBA2094 | reverse complement strand
GCGCGCCCGGCACGAGGCGACGCGCCACGTCGTCGGCGGCACGAGCGCCGAGGAGTCCGGTGGCGGCCACCTCGAGCGCCCCGCGCAACGACCCTTCGCGCAGCTGCTGTTCCTGCTCGACCGCGCCGGCAATACCGGCCATGGTGAGTTGCTGCTGCAACCGACGGTGACGCAGGCCGAACGCGAACGCCGCCCCCGACGCGGCCACGACGGCGAAGAACAGTGGCAATGGCGCCGGAAGATCGATCCAACGACCGCCACCCAGTACGAAGGCGGCCATGGCGATGAGCGCGGTGACGATGCCCGCCGCCATGAGTGCCGACGCCACGGTCCCTCGGGTCGAGAGCGCCTGCCGCTCCTGATCGAGTCGCGTCTCGAGGGCACGACCGGCGGGGGGCGTGCTGGGGGCGGCGGGTAGTCCGCGGATGGCCGGGGCGGTCATGCGGGTCTCGAAGAAATGATCACGGCTGCACGCGACTGGTCGTCGCGTACGTGAACAGATTCACTCCCAGCCGCAGCGCCTGCTCGTGCAGCGCCGGCGGATCCGGGTACGTGCCCACGTCTTCCCAGCCATTCCCGAGGTCGGCGGAAAACGTGTAATACAGAGCGAGTCGGTTACCGATGAAGATCCCGTATCCCTTCGCCGGCTTGCCGTCGTGCTCGTGCACCTTCACCGGTCCGCTGGGGAAGTCGTACACGAGGTGATAGATCTGGTGCCCGTGCGGCACCTCCACCAGCGGGCGGTCAGGAAACACGCGCGCGATTTCGCGGCGGAAGCTTTCGTCGAGGCCGTAATTGTCGTCGACGTGCAGGAAGCCGCCGCGCGTGAGATACTCGCGCAGGCGCTGCACTTCCACGTCGCTCAGCTTGATCTCGCCATGGCCAGTGGCGTGGATGAACGGATAGTCGAAGAGCGCGGAGTCGGTGAGCTTCACCTTGCCTTCCACCCGTTCGATGGGGAGCGACGTACGCTCGGCCACGGCCCGAATGAGGTTGGGCAGACTCGACGGGTTCGCGTACCAGTCACCGCCACCCTCGTACTGGAGCCGCGCGATGGCGAGCCGTCCCGGGCCAGCCTCCCGCAGGGCGCGCGCCATGGGCGACGCCACAGCCCCGAGCGACAGCCCCGCACACGCAGCGACGAGAACGATGGAACGGAAGCGCTGCGTGAACCGCATGAAGGACGGGCTCAGGTGTCGTGGGCGAGGCGGTACGCGAGGTTGCGGCTGGCGCCGTGTTCGTCCATGAGCATGCGGACAATGTCACGGGGACGGAAGCCCTCGGCGCGCAATGCATCCGCCGTTGCGCGCAGACCGTCTTCCGTGGGTTCCGCCGTCGTCGCGCCGGCCAGTACGATCACGATTTCCCCCTTGGGGGGCACCTGCTCGTAATACGCGGCGACCTCCTCCAGCGTTCCGCGGCGGATTTCCTCGAAATGCTTGGTGAGTTCCCGGGCTACCGCGACCTGACGGCCACCGCCTGCGATGGCGGCCAGATCACGCAGCGTGTCCACCAGCCGGTTGGGCGATTCGAAGAGCACCACGGCGTGCGGCAGACGCGCGGCCATGGCCAACGCGTCCTCCCGTTCCTTGCCCTTCCGCTCCGGAAACCCGAGCACGGTAAAGGGGTGCGCGGCGAGTCCGCAGGCCACGAGGGCGGCGAGGGTGGCCGATGCGCCGGGAATGGGGACGACCCGAATTCCGGCGGTTACCGCGGCCTCCACCAGACGGCCACCGGGGTCGCTCACGAGTGGCGTTCCGGCGTCGCTGATGACCGCAATCGCCTCGCCGGCGCGCAGCCGGTCGAGGAGGCGCGGAACGGCGCTCGCCTCGTTGTGCTCGTGCAACGCCTGCGTGGGCGTGCCGATTCCGTAGCGGTCGAGGAGCGGCCGGGCATGACGGGTGTCCTCGCAGCAGATCACGCTTGCCTGGCGCAATACGGCCAGCGCGCGAAGCGTAATGTCGCCGAGGTTCCCGATGGGAGTGCTCACCACGTGCAAAGCCCCAGGCGTGATCGCCTGGGGCCAGAGTGCACATGCCTGTTCCGTGAGCGCGCTGTGGCTCAGAGCGTTGCTCAGAAAATGCTCAGGCGTGTTCCTTGAACTTCGCTTCGAGCGCCGGACGCGGCACCGCGCCAACCACCTGATCCACCAGCTTGCCGTCCTTGAAGAACAGGATCGTGGGGATCGAACGCACGTTGAACTTCGCGGCGGTGCGCTGGTTGTTGTCCACGTCGAGCTTGGCGACCTTCACCTTGCCGGCGTAGTCGGCAGCGAGCTGCTCCACGATCGGGGCGATCATGCGGCACGGCGCGCACCACGTCGCCCAGAAATCCACGACCGAAAGACCGGCCTGCTGCTCGATCTCCGCCGCGAACGTGTCATCCTTCACTTCGACTGCGTTGGCCATCGTGTGCTCCGTGGGACGCGCGTCTCGCAACACGGTCGTCCCGCTTCAGGATTAGAATTCAGTTCCGCCACCCCGATCCGACGAGACCGACATGACCGAACCCGTTCGCCGCGGCACGCGCATCGCCCACATAGGCGTTGCGGTCCGCGCCATCGACGAGCTGCTCCCCTTCATGCGAGACGTGCTGGACATGCCCGAAGTCCCTCTGGGCAACTCCGATGGCGCGACCATCGTGGGTCTCGCATCGGGCGAGTCGCTCGTGGAACTGCTCGAGGCACAGGCCGAGGACACGCCGATCGGCAAATACGTCGCCAAGCGCGGCCCCGGTATCCATCACGTCTGCTTCGCCGTGGACGACCTCGACGGCATGCTGCAGAAGTGCCGTGACGCCGGTCTCCGACTCATCGACGAAACCCCACGCATCGGCGCGGAGGGGAAGCGGATCGCCTTCCTCCATCCGAGCTCGACCGGCGGGGTACTCGTCGAACTGTCCGAATACTAGTCGTCCCGTCCAGCCGCGTCAGGCCTCAGCGGCAGAACTCGCGCAGCTTCGTCACGTCCACGTCCTCCACGAGCCAGCGACCGCCCGGACCGGTGACGGTGGCGATCGTGGTGGTGGCACTCTGCTGTCCCTTGGTGAGGGTCACCACGTGCTCCTGCCGGCCACCGGCCTGCAACCGCGGCCGCTCCTCGGCAAAGACGAACTTGTCGTGCTGCATGAGGCACTGCATGATGACCAGCCGCTTCTCCAGCTCATCCCGCTTGAGCTGATCACGAGCGAGCCCCTTGCTGTTGCCCCAGAGCCCCGACATGGCCTGCAGGTCCTGATTCCGGACCGCCGCCAGGAAGGTCTCCACGGCGCCGCGTCCAGACGCCGCGCCCAGAGTACCCGGCGCCGCGCCGGCCGAGGGCATGGCCGCGCCTGGGAGACTCGTTTCCGTGGAAACCGCCTGACGGGCACAAGCGCTCGTGAGGAGCGCCCCCGCCAGCATCACCCAACCATATCGCATTCCGGACTTCCGCCGAGCGGGCACCAAGGCCTCCTTACCTTCGGTGTGAACGTGCATTGGTGTAAGCTATCATCGTGACGCGCCGGAGAGGCCTCGCGGCGACCGGGGAGTTGTGAGTTTCGAGTCGCAGCTCTCAGCTTTCGGTCTCACCTACAATACCGAATACCCCAAAGATGGCGCTCAAGTACCAGCGGTTATACGTCAACATCGATCACGTGGCCACCGTGCGGCAGGCTCGGCGCGGCAGCACCCCCGACCCGGTCGCCGCCGCCGTGCTGTGCGAGCAGGCCGGCGCCGACGGCATCACGGCCCATCTGCGCGAGGATCGCCGGCACATCCAGGATGACGACATCACCCGGCTCGCCGGCGCGGTGACGACGCTGCTCAACTTGGAGTGTGCCATTACCGACGACATGCTCCGCATCGCCGAAACACTTCGGCCCGCGCAGGTGACGCTCGTGCCCGAACGCCGGGAGGAGATCACGACGGAGGGCGGGCTCGACGTGGTGCGCCACGAGGCGGCCGTGCGCGATGCCGTGACGCGGCTCAAGCGGGCCGGGATCCGCACCAGTCTGTTCATCGACCCCGACGAGGCCGCCGTGCGGCTGTCGCAGGCGGTGGGCGCCGATGCGATCGAGCTCCATACCGGGACGTACGCCCATCATCCGCGGACCGCCGCGCCCCTCGCCGCGCTCAAGGCGGCATCGGCGCTGGGTGCGTCGCTGGGGCTGGCCGTTCATGCCGGTCACGGGCTCTCGGTGGAGAACGTGGGCCCGGTGGCAGCGATTCCGGAGATCGAGGAGCTCAACATCGGGCACGCGATCGTCGGACGCGCCATCTTTATCGGACTCGACGCGGCGGTGCGCGAAGTGCGCGCCGCCATGGACGAAGCCCGCGAAGCGGACATGTTCTAGTGTCGGAGTCCAATCGTCTGCTGTAAGCAGGCGTTCACTGTTTCGCATTGTCCGTTTCCCCATCGCTCCCCCGCGCATGACGGCACCGCAGGCGCTGCTCGAATTCTTCCAGAAGGAAGCTGGCGAGTATCTCGACCAACTCGAACATCAGCTGGTCGAGACGGGGACTCCTGACGCGGCGGCCTTCCTGGCCAGTGCCCGGGCACTTCGCGGCAGCGCGACCATGACCCGTCTCGACGGGCTCCCCGATTTCGCGAGCACGCTCGAGCGCATCGCCACGGGGCTGCGCGACGGGGAGCTGCGGTGGGATCAGCGGCTGCACTTCGCGGTGCGTGGGGCGATCGACGAACTGCGCGTGCTCGTCCAACGCGCCCCGGTATGGGGGGAGCCTGACCAGCGGCGCGCCCGCATGCAGTCGGTGACGCTGGCCAGCGTCGCCGCGGGATATCTCGCTACGTCGTCACCGGCCGAGTCGCCGGTGCTGCAGGTGGTGCCCATTGCCCGGTTCTACCCGGACGACGGGATGCCCGCGATTGTTCAGCGGAATCCTGCACCGGCCATTACGCTCGCGCAGCGTTTCCGCAACGATATCGCCGCGGCCGCGACCGGCGTGGCGCGCGAAGCCGAGGCCCTCGTGCGTAGTCAGGCCGGCCCGTCGCAGCTGGCATTGGCCGACGCGGTCCGCCGAGCCCTGCTCGGGCTGGCCGACGCAGCCGACAGCTACGGCGCGGCCAGCATCTCCGGACTCGCCACCAGGATGGCGCGCGCGCCGTTGACGAGTGGGGTGGAACGCGCCGGTGTGCAGGCGGTGGCGCAGCTGCTCATGAATCGGGAACTCACCGACGCGCAGCTCGCCGCCCAGGTGAAGCAGGCGAATCTCTCATGGAGCGGCGCACCGGCCCCCGACGCGGCCATCGTGTCCATCGAAACGCTGCTGTATCGCGGCCACTCGGCCGTGACGCGCGCCCGGGAGGTGCGTGACCAGCTCAAGGTGCACTGGCAGCGGGGATCGCTTGCGCAACCCGAAGCGCATGCGCTGTTCGAGGAGTTGAGCGACCTGCTCGATCTCGCCGTGACCACCTGACCCATGAGCGGCCGACGGCGCACCCAGCAGGGCCGTTGAGATGAAGCACGGGCGCACGGCGGTCGGCTTCCTGCTCAGCGCCCTGCTCCTCTGGTGGACGCTCCGCGACGTCGAGTTGGACGCAGTATGGCAGGTACTGCGCCACGCCAACGGGGGGCTGTTCGCCCTCTGCACGGTGGCAGGAACGGTGATCGTTCCCATTCGTGCGCGGAAGTGGCGCCCCATTCTCGAGCCGGCGGTCGGCCCGCTGCCGTATGGCGCCCTGTGGCGCAGTACCGCCATCGGCGTGATGATGAACAACGTGTTTCCGCTGCGCGCCGGTGAGTTCGCCCGCGCGTTCGCACTCACGCGGGAAGCGCCGCAGGTGGCGATGACCACGGCGCTCGGCTCCCTCGCCGTCGACCGCATTTTCGATGCGCTCGTGGTGTTTCTTCTGATGTTCGCGGCCATGCTCGACCCGCGCTTTCCCGACGGGGCCACCGTGGCGGGACGCGGCATGAGCGACGTGGCCATCGGCGGGGTGACGCTCGTGGGGACGGCCCTGATGGTGTGCTACGTGGTGGTGCTCCGCCCAGCCTGGGTCACGGGGATCGTGAGTGGCATCGCCGGCCGCGTGTTGCCGAAGCAGCGCGACCTCATCGTGGGGTTCGTGGAGCTGGCGGTCGGGAGCCTGGCCGTGTTGCGTGACACGCGCCGGTTCGCGGCGCTCTTCGGGTGGACCATGCTGCACTGGCTCACACACGCGCTGGCGCTATACCTCGGCTTTCTCGCCGTGGGCGTGGACGCCCCGCTCAGCGCAGCACTCTTCCTGCAGGGAGTCATCGCCATCGGCGTGGCCGTTCCCAGCTCGCCGGGATTCTTCGGCGTGTTCGAAGCGGCAGCGAGTGTGGGGCTGGACGTGTACGGGGTGCCCAAGGATCTCGCGGTGAGTTGGGCCCTCGGGTATCACCTGCTGAGCTTCATTCCCATCACCGTTCTTGGCGCGGTATACTTCGCGCGCATGGGGCTCAGCGTGCGCGATGTGACACAGGCGCAGCGTGGCCCCGGCACGACGTGACCTTCACCGGTGAGCCGAGAGCGTTGACGTGAGTTTCCCGCATGGCGGCGTGACGCGCACGGAACGTGCGCATGCGAAGATCAACCTGCTGCTGCGCATTCTCGCGCGCGAAGCGAGCGGGTACCACGGCATCGAGACGCTCTTTCAGCGACTCGCCCTGCACGACGTGGTGCACATCGCGGTGAACGAGGCCCCGTGCGCGCTCACGTGCGACGGCCCCAGCATGCCCGCCGGGGGCATCGGCGCCCCGGAGCAAAACCTCGCGTGGCGCGCGGCCGCGCTCTACTGCGAGGCGGCGCAGTGGGCCACCGGTTGGCAGATCGCCATCGAGAAGCACATTCCCGTGGGCGGCGGCCTCGGTGGCGGGAGCGCCGATGCGGCAGCGGTGCTGCGTGCACTCGAGGGGCTCTGCCCCACGCCGCTCGGCATGCCGCGACTCCTCGAAATGGCCGGAACGCTCGGCGCCGACGTGCCCTTTCTCGTGT
>DCZC01000061.1:11033-12006 GCA_002331565.1 Gemmatimonas sp. UBA2094 | reverse complement strand
CCGCTGGCGCCCGGCGTGGTGGCCGAAGGGGCGGCGGTGGCCGCCGGCGCGCTGTGCGTGGTGCGCGCGCACTGGAAGAATTCGCGGTTGCTCGCCGCCTGAGGGTGTCCGGCCCGCGGCCGCCATTGCCGAAACTGCGGAGCTGGCAGAACGTACGTCCGTGAGCGCGCCCGTGTCGACGCGACGCGCCCTGACTCCCGCTTCAGCCGCCCTTATGCAGCCCAGCCCGCCACCCGTCCCGACCGTTCAGGGCAACGAGTTTCCCGTCACGATCAGCACCGACGGGGCCTCGCCGACCGCGGTGCTCCGGGCCATGGAGGCGCAGCGCAGCGAGCTGCGCGGCCAGCTCGAGCGGATGCAGGAGCAGCGCAACGAGATCGCGCGCTGGCTCAAGGCCGAAGACATGACGGCGCCGGACCGTGACGGGTTGGCCGCGCGACTCAAGGAAACCGACGCCCGCATTTCCAACATCGAGGGGCAGATCGCGCAGGCCGACCTCGCCGTGGCAAAGGCGGCCGCGGTGCCGGGGGCGGTCGTCGAAACACCGCCGCCCGACACGCGCGCGAACGACCAGATGGACGCGATCACCGCGGTGAGTATCTGTTTCACGTTGTTCGTGCTCTGCCCCATCGCGATCGCGTACGCCCGCCGACTCTGGAAGCGGGGGAGCACCGTGATTGCGCCCGTACCACACGAGGTGACCGACCGGCTCGAACAGATGGGGCAAGCGGTGGAAAGCATTGCCATCGAAGTGGAGCGCATCGGCGAAGGGCAGCGCTTCCTCACGTCGGTGCTGCGCGATCCGTCGCGTCAGTTGGGCGTGGGAGCGGCCCAGCCCATCGCGGTGAATCAGGGGCAGAAGGTCGCCGAACCGCTGCGCTGAACGGCGCCTCCGGTGAGTCGGGCGTGAGATGTGCGCCGTGAGAGGAAGAGTCGAGACGCTGAGGCGGAGAATTGAGCCCGGATCGCAGTG
>DCZC01000061.1:0-10862 GCA_002331565.1 Gemmatimonas sp. UBA2094 | reverse complement strand
GAGAATTGAGCCCGGATCGCAGTGAGCACGAGGGTTCTAGCGGTGAGAGTTGAGGGGCCCCTCAATTCTCACCGCTAGTCAGCTCAACTCTCACCGCTATCCGGGCTCAATTCTCAGTCTCCCAGCCTCTCAACTCTTCGTCTCACCGCTCTAGTCTCAAACCCGGCGCAGACGCATCTTCGGGGGTCCCCAACCCCCTCGAATGCGCCGCTCTCTACTCTCCGCTCTCCTCGCCGCCCTCCCCGTCCTCGCGCACGCGCAGCCCGCTGCGGAGCCCGCCAAGATCCGTTGGGAGCGGCTCTGCCAGATCCGCCGCGACAAGTTCGACCGGATTCTCCCGGGTGCCCTCCGCGACAACGGCGTGGACATGTGGATCACCATGCAGAAGGAGAATCAGTTCGACCCGATGTACGAGGACTTCGGTCGCGGGTACGTGGGCAGCGTGGGCTACTACATCTTCACCGACCGCGGCGGTGACCGCATCGAGCGCGTGGCCATTGGCGCCAGCGGCGGCATGCTCGAAGGGTGCAAGGTGTACGATCGCGTGCTCGCGCTGGCGAACCTCAAGGCGTTCATCGCCGAGCGGAATCCCAAGCGCATCGCGATCAACATGTCGGAGGAGGTGGGCGCGGCCGACGGGCTCTCCAAGACGAGCTACGATCGCCTGGTGAAGGAGATCGGCCCCGAGTGGGCGGCAAAGCTCGTGAGCAGCGAGAAGGTGGTGAGCGACTACCGTAGCGGCTTCCCCATCTCGCAGGTCGTGGCACTCGGTGAAGCCGGTGAGCTGTCGCGGCGCATCGCCGAACGCGCACTGAGCAACGAGGTGATCGCGCCGGGCGTGACCACGCTCGAAGACGTGGCGTGGTGGATGGTGGATCAGTTGCAGCAGCGTGGCCTGGGCTCGAGCTTCGACATGCCGAGCGTGTACATCACCGGGCCCAAGGGCATCGAAGCTACGAGCAACGGGCGCATCATTCAGCGCGGCGACCTGCTCATCATCGATTGGGGCGTGGGCTATCTCAACACGTGGACCGACGTGAAGCGCATGGCCTACGTACTCAAGCCCGGCGAGACCGCGGTACCGAAGGGCATTCAGACCGCGTTCGACAACGCGCTCAAGGTGCGCGAGATCATCCATCGCACCATCAAGCCCGGCCCCACCGCCGGCGCCATGATGGAACAGCTGCGGACCGACATCACCAAGGGCGGTTTCCGCATGCAGGGCACCTTCAACGAGGTGGGCACCGACAGCGCGGTGGAAGTGAATATCGGCTGCCACAGCGTGGGCGACCGCGGGCACGGCAGCGGTCCGAGCATCGCCTTGTTCAATCCGCGGCAGATGACGTTCAACATCAAGCCGTTCAACCCGTTCAGCATCGAGCTGTTCGCGTGGACCCCGAATCCCGAGTGGGGGGGCGCGAAGGTGCGCATCCCGCTCGAAGACGACGCGATGGTGACGGAACGGGGAGTGGAGTGGCTGTACCCGACGAACCAGCGGATCTGGCTCATCAAATAACTGCTGAGACCTGAGACCTCAGCTCTCAGACGTAGAGTCGAGATGGTGAGTACGACGAGTTGAGCCCGGATCGCAGTGAGGCGGAGGGTTCTAGCGGTGAGAATTGAGGCGTGATCCTCAACTCTCGCTGCTAGAACCCTCCGCCTCACCGCTATCCGGGCTCAATTCTCCCGTCACCCGACTCGACTCTTTGTCTCAGCCCTGAGGCCTCAGTTCTGAGCCCCGTTCAGCTCGAGCGTCCACGTGATCGGCATGTTCGGGTCCAACGAGTCCCGCACCGAACAGTACTTCGTCACGGCCAGCTCGATCGCGCGTTCGGCGTGCGTGCGCTCCACGTCGGCCCCGATGATGCGGTAGTGCAGTGTGATCGCGGTCACGCGTCCCGGCACGCCCGCAAAGCGCTCGCCTTCCACGTCCACCGAAAGCGCCTGCACCGGCGTGCGGCGCTTGGCGAGAATGTCCACGACGTCCACGCCCGTGCACCCCGCGAGGGCGCAGAGCAGGGTGTCCACCGGGCTCGGTCCCGTTTCGGCGCTCGCGTCCATGCGGATGGCGGGGCCGCCGCTCTGACGCTGGCCGTCGAAGCGATGGTCACCCGCCCACGTCACCGTGACCTTGCTGGGCGGCTTGCCCACGGCGGGCATGGCGGTGGCGTCCTTCAGCGACTCGTTGCTCACGTTGAGGTCCTCATGGCTGTTCTCCCTTGTGAATGGGCGCACGCACGGCGTTGCCCCACTCCGTCCACGAACCGTCGTAATTGCGCACGTTGGTGTAGCCCAGCAGGTACGTGAGCACGAACCAGGTGTGGCTCGAGCGCTCACCGATCCGGCAATACGTTACCACGGAATCCGACGACCGCAGTCCCAGTTCTCCCTCGTACAACCCGCGCAGCGCGTCGGCACTCTTGAACGACGCATCGGCCTCGGCCGCCTTCGCCCACGGCATGCTGCGCGCGCCGGGAATGTGGCCGCCACGCAACGTGCCTTCCTGCGGATAGTCGGGCATGTGAAGCTTCTCGCCGGTGTATTCCTGCGGCGAGCGCACGTCGACCATGGGCAGCCCCGCCTGCATGTGCGCCCTGGTCTCGGCGAAGTAGGCGCGAATACGCGAATCGTCGCGCTCACGGGCCACGTACTGCGACGCTTCGAACGACGGCTTGGTGTCGGTGGTGTCGCGGTGCTCGGCCAGCCACTTCGCGCGGCCGCCGTCGAGCACGACCGTGTTGTCGAACCCGAACAGCTGGAACACCCAGAACGCGTAGGTGGCCCACCAGTTGTTCTTGTCGCCGTAGAACACCACGGTGGTGCCGTCGTCGATGCCGAGCCGGCGCAGGAGGGCCTCGAAACCGGCGCGACCCAGGTAGTCGCGCTCCACCTGGTTGTTGAGGTCCACGTGCCAGTCGAGCTTCTGCGCGCCCGGGATGTGCTCCACATCGTAGAGCAGCACGTCCTCGTTGCATTCGAGCAGGCGAAGCGACGGGTTGGACAGGTTGCTGGCGAGCCACGCCGTGCTCACGAGGCGCTCGGGGTGGGCGTAGCCCTTGGAAACCATGGCCGGGTCCGGCAGACCGGGCAGAGCGGTGACGGGAGTCATATGTCAACGCTAAGGCGTGCGGCCGTGAAATCAATTACGCGGCGCGTTCCCGGCGGTATGTTGGTAGGCATGGAACCGATCGACGGGACGCTCGTGATGGTCGAGACCGGCGCCGCCATCGCCTACCGGTTGTTCGACGTGGGCTATGCCATCGATCTCGACCGGGCCCTCGACCTGCTCGCCACCAGCGGTCCGGAACGGGTGCGTCCGGTACGGGGCGAGGGGCAGGCCCTGCAGATTGCCAATCCGCCCATCACCGTGATGCTGGGCGGCGAGTCGCTGATGGTGGCCACTCACGCGCACGAGGTGGAGCTGTCGGCGCGCATCTTCGATTTCGGCGTGGTGTCGTTGCGGGTGAAGGTGCGGGCCGCGCCGACGTGCCGCTGGGACGAGTTCACCGGGTTCGGGCAGCAGCTGCATCAGCATCCCGCCATCACCGGCATCGTGCAGCATCATCTGCGTCTGCTTACCGGGCGCATCGCCCCGGCGGTGGAACGGCCCACCATTGCGGCGCTGCACGAGGACTACACGGTGTTCCGCGTGGCGCACGTTCGTGGCACGGATGGTGCACCGCTCGACGCCGAGGCGCTCGCCGCGCTGGATGTGGTGCCGCTGCTGCTCAACGAGACGCGTCCGCTGAGTGCTGACGCGCGCCGGGAGCTGCTGCCGCACCGCTTCAGCTATTACGGCGACGATCTCGCCATTCTCACGTGGGACAACGCGCTCGTGGTGGAGCCGGGGGAGCAGGACACCGACCTGCAGTACATTCTCGAGTTCGCCAACGCGCAGCTGCTCGAACTGCGCTACTACGACGCGCTGCTCGACGCGGAGTTGCCGCGTCTGTACGACGACATCGAGGCCGCGCGCGCCAGGCACGCGGTGTTTCCGGGCCGGCGCTTCGCGGCGCTGCTGCAGCGGCTGCAGGCGCAGGTGGCCGACAGTACCGAGTTGGTGGAGCGCGTCGAGAATGCCCTCAAGGTGACCGACGACGTGTATCTCGCCCGCGTGTACTCGGCCGCTCTCGAACTCTTCCGCGGCCGCACATGGCGCGCGGGGATCGACCGCAAGCTCGCGATCCTGCGCGAGACGTACGCGATGCTGAACGGGGAAGCCCAGTCGGCGCGAAGCGAGACGCTGGAGATCGCGATCGTGCTGCTGATCGTAGTGGAGCTGGTGGTCGGGCTTACTCGGCCCTGAGATCTGAGGCTCGGGAGTTCAGCTGGCAGGCGGAGAGTTGAGCCCGGATAGCGGTGAGCACGAGGGTTCTAGCGGTGAGAATTGAGGGCGTCCCTCAATTCTCACTGCTAGCCAGCTCAACTCTCACCGCGATCCGGGCTCACGTCTCCGCCTCTCGCCTCGATTCTCCCGCTCAATTCCCGGATCTCCCCCTCCCCCTCCCCCCGCCGGTGTAGCTTTCGGGAACACTCCAACTCCCGGGCATGCACTTCGACCGCGATACGATTGCTTCCGCCGTCGTCGGTTCCGGCGGCGCCTGGCTCTTTGGTGCCGCGCGGCGGCATGCGCGTAGTGGCCAGTTCGGCGGCACTCAGCTTGCTGAGCTCTTCTATGCCGGTGTCGGGTTCCGGACGAGCGCCGCCGCCGCACGCTGGCTCCAGCACACGGGGAACCGCCGCACGGCCGCCCAAGCCGTCTGCGGCGGAGTGAGTTCACACGCAGACGTCAGTCGAGGTATCGCAGGGTGGGATTGAAGCCGGAGATGGAGGCCTATTCGCGCCACGTGCTCGTGTGCACGGGGGGCTATTGCACGGAGAACCGGGGCGGGCGCGCCGTGTACGCCAAGCTGGCGTCGCTGCTGCAGCGCCACGGCCTCCTGTTCGGCCCCACGCGCGTGAAGCGCAGCGAGGCGCCCTGCCTCGGCGTGTGCTCCGGTGGCACCATCGTGGCCGTCTATCCGGAAGGGGTGTGGTACCACGGCGTCACGCCGGAGCTTATGGAGCGCATCGTGGTCGAGCACCTCAAGGGCGGCCAGGTGGTGGAGGAGTTGGTGTTCCACAGGCTCGGGACGTCCTCGGGCGCGGACGGCACGGCGTAGGCCCGGGTTTGGCCGCGGGGGTGCGTTTCCTCCCGTCTCGCGCTCAGTACGCCCCGGCGATCTGCCGCAGCGCGGCGATGCGCTCTTCGGTGGGCGGGTGCGTGCTGAACCACTTGCTCACGCCGCGCAGGCTGAACGCCGCCAGCGGGTTCACGATGGCCAGCGGGGCCGCGTTGGGGCTCACCTGCATCGGGATGCGACGCGCCCCCATCTCGAGCCGACCCAGCGCGCTCGCCAGCGCCAGCGGCTTGCCGCTGATCTCGGCGCCCACCGCGTCGGCCTTGAACTCGCGCTGCCGACTGATCGCGAACTGGATCACCATGGCGATGATCGGGCCGATGATCATGATGAGGATCGCGAGCACGGGGTTCGCGTGGTCCTCGTCGTCACGCCCGCCGCCGAAGAACATCGCGAACTGCGCGATGTTGCCGATGGCACCCGCCATCGTGGCCGCGATCGTCTGCAGCAGCATGTCGCGGTTCTTGATGTGCGCCAGTTCGTGCGCGATGACCCCTTCGAGCTCCTCGCGGCTCATCAGGCGCAGGAGCCCCTCGGTCACGCACACCACCGAATTCTCCGGGTTGCGCCCCGTGGCGAACGCGTTGGGCTGCTCGTGCGGCGCAATAGCCACAATGGGCATGGGCAACCCCGCGCGCTGACGGAGACGATCCACCATCTCGTACAGCTCGGGGGCCTGCTGCGCGTTCACCACCTGGGCGCCGTACGAGCGCAGCACCATGCTGCTCGAGCCCCAGTACATGAAGAGGTTCATCGCTGCAGCCATGAGCAGCCCCATGATGGCGCCGCTCCCGCCGCCCAGGAGCTGACCGATGGCCATCACGAGGCCGGTCAGACCGGCCATGAGCACGAAAACCTTGATGTTATTCATGGTTGGTACGGGGTAATCGTCCTGCACGAATGCAAGGCAGGGAGCCGCCGGCACACGAAAAAGGCGAGCCTTCGCACCCAAGCCCGTCGCCGCTCCGTGGGAGCCGCGGTGGCATGGCGTGTGAAGGTCTCGCCCGGCTACTCCCCGTCCGACTTCGAACGCTCGGTGCTGCGGTCCTGCTTCTCAAGAAGATTAGCGATGGCCTCGGAGCCGCGCAGCCCCCGGATCCCCTCCACGAGCTCCGTTGGAGTGCTCACTTCACCCCGGCGCGCGAGCTCCTCGGCCACCGCTTTCAGATGTCGTGGCCATACATACCGCGCCAGCCGGAAGAAGTTCCGGCGGGCCTCCGGCTCCTCGGCCAGGAACTGGGGCAGGGAGCGTCCGGCCTTGCGAGCGTTGCAGCCCCTGCAGGCGGTTACTAGGTTGCCCGGAGACCCGTCGCCGCCGCGCATCCGCGGCTGGACGTGGTCCACGCTCAGCTCCTCGTACTCGTATTCGAGGCCGCAGTAGACGCAGCGGCCGCCATCGCGGGCGAAGAGTGCTGAGCGTTTCACCGTGCTGTCTTTCCCGTCTCCTGTGAACCTTCCCGATCGCGGCCGGCGCTACGTGCTCGAGCGCCTGACGAAGTTCTTCGATACGGAAGAAAGTGTCGAGACAGTGGACGATCTCCCGCCCCGCCTGACCCTCAAAGCCCTCGAGGCCTTCCGTATGTCGCGCTCCCGTGAACGCATCCTGAACAACCTGGAAGAGATGTACCGCGAGGCCTTCGACCGCGCCAAGGAGACGGGTGATCCGGCCCAGATGGCCGCGCTCGACTTCTCGTACCGCCGCGAGCAGCTGTACTTCGAGATCCTGCTCGACGTGCGCGACGCGATGGAGAAGCGGTAACCCGCGCTACCGCCGCCGCGCCGTAATCAGCACCGCCACCTCGTCCGACCGCGGGTTGTTGAAGTCGAGCCGCACCCGTCCGTCGGGCAGGCGGCTCACGGTGGCAGGGATGCTGCTGTTGGTGAGCACCCACCCCGCCGGTAGCACCACCGCGTTGGCCGGCCGGCCGAACGCACGGTCCCAGATGAGATCCCCGTTCTTCACCGTGTAGCGCGCGCTGTCGGTGTAGGTCTCCGACATGCGGAGGCGCACCGACTCGCCCGCCTTCACCGCGGGGAAGCGGAACACCACCGCCTCGGTGGTCGGCGTGACGCCCGGCACGTCGAGCCCCGCGCGCGTGATCGCCTCGCCCTTGAGCACGTCGTGCCTGAGTGAATCACCCGCATCGAGATTGCGCGCGTATGGCTTGCTCACCGTACTCCCCGCGCGCACCACGTTGATGTAGTGGTCCACGCCTGGACGCGACTCGGTGTAATCGTGGTACAGGTCGAACGCGTGTGTCTCGGGCTGCTGCAGGAAGTACACGATTTCGCGTGTCTGCTTCGCGCGCTCGTCGAGCCGTGCCGCCACCGCGCTCGCCATCGCACTCACCGCCGGCGCCACCGCCCGCGACGGCACCGCGCGCAGCACCAGCGGCGCCTCGGCCGGCGTGACGTTGAAGAAGCTGATCGCGAGGCGTCCGTCCCGCTCCTGCAGCACCTGCGACGGATAATTGCACGACACCAGTTCGTAGCCCGCGGGCAGCACCACCGCGTTGCGCTTGATGCCAAGTGCGCGGTCGAACACGATGGTATCGCCGCGCAGGAAATAGCTGCGCGCATCTTCGTACGTCTTGTCGATGAACACACGCGCCTCGCCGCCGTTGGCGGGCACTGGGCGCGCAAGGGTCACACGGATGTACTGCTGCGTGGTATCGCTCACCCGCACCCCACCCGCGCGCGCCACGGCGCCACCCACCACGTCCCACACCAGCGGCTTGCCGGTGGACCGGTCGAACACCCGTTCGTCGGTGGCCACGCTGCCGGTGCGGATGGGGTTGAAGTAGTAGCGCGCCCCCGCCGTCGTGGCGGTCACGTCGTACAGGATGCGGAACTTGGCCGTACCCGGCGCGAGCAGTTCGTAGCGGGTGTAGGCGTCGGCCTCGGTTTGCCACGCCGGCTGAGCCTCTGCGCCGGACGCGAGCGCCACGATGGTAGCAATGGTACGTCCGACGGTATTCATGGAAACCCCGCCGGTGCGTGGCGCTTCTTCGTGGCCTGCTCGAAGGCGTACGCCAGTGCGACGAGCCTGGGCTCGGCGCAGGCGCCCGCGGTGAACGTCACGCCGAACGGCGCCGGCTTGGCGTCGAAGCCCGCCGGGAACGGCGCGGTCACGGGGAGCAGCGCGTACGGCACGGTGATGCTCGGGTAGCCGGGCCGCGCCGCGATGTTGGCGCTGCTCGCGCCCGGGAAGAGCAGTGCATCGAGCGTGTTGGCCTTGAGCACCACGTCGAGTCCTTCGGTGGCGGTGAGGCGCAGATCCTTGCGGCGATCGGCTTCGTACTTCTCGCGGTCGAGGCGCAGGTCCATCTCATCGGAGACGTCGAGATTCGCCTGGCCGTACTTGATCGCGCCCGCGCGCTGATGCGCGATGTTCCACTGCCGCAGCGCGGTGAGCGACGGGACCGGCGCCTTGTCGCCGAGCGTGGCGAGAAAGGCGTTGAAGTCGCGCTTCATGCCGTACTTGAGCACGTTCGAGCAGTTGGCATCCTGCCCGCGCGCGTTGTCGAGGCCACTGCACGGATTCCAGTCGAGCAGGTTGTCGTCGGCCTTGGGCGCCACGATGCTGGGTATTACCACCGGATCGACGATGGTCGCGCCCTGCGCGCGCAGCACGGCGATCACCTCGGTCATCACGGTGCGCTGTGCCGGCGTGAGACCGCCACGCGGGCGCGTGCTGCCGCCCGATACCACGCTGTCGTAGAAGAACGCGCGCGGAATGCCGATGCGGGCGCCCTTGAGCGCGGCGGCGTCGAGGAACTTCGTATAGTCACGATTGGCCGGCGGCGTGCACACTTTGGTGGCGGCGTCGTTAGGATCGGGCGCGGCGCCCTCCATGGCGCCCAGCATGATCGCCGCGTCGGCCACCGTGCGTGTCATGGGGCCTGGCGTGTCCTGATCGGCGGTGATGGGGATGACACCGTGGCGGCTGATGCGCCCCACCGTGGGCTTGATGCCCACGAGCATGTTGGCGTGCGCCGGCGAGAGAATGGAGCCCGACGTTTCGGTGCCCACGTTGCCGGCCCAGAACGACACGTTGGTGCCGATGCCGCTCGAGGAACCGCCGGTCTGCATCACGGATCGGCCGTCGTCGAAGCCCGCGCGCGGATCGGTGCGCGGATCCCACGGGTTGAGCCCTTGTCCGTTCACGGCGTTGTAGTTGCCGGGCATGCCGCTGGCCACCCAGTTGGCGAGCTCGGTGAGCTGTGCCTTGGCGATGATGATCGCGCCGGCGTTGCGCAGGTTGGTGGTGAGCGTGGCGTCGTAGGGCGGCAGGAGATCGGCAAAGGCGAGCGCGCCGCCGGTCGTGCGCAGATCCTTCGTGAGGATGTTGTCCTTGAGCGCCACCGGAATGCCGTGCAGCGGCCCGCGCAGCTTGCCCTGCGCACGTTCGCGATCGAGCGCGTCGGCGTCAGCGAGGGCGCGCGGGTTCACGGTGATGGTGGCGCGCAACTTCTGATCGTAGGTGGCGATGCGCACGAGGTATTGCTCGACGAGCTGCCGCGAGGTGATGCGCTTTGCGGCGAGCGCCGCCTGCAGGTCGGGGATGCTCGTTTCGATCACGGTGAACGGCGTGGCCGGCGTCGTGGCGCGCTGCGCGGTCAGCACCTGCGGCGTGAACGGCACGGCACCGATGGCGGTGACGATGGCCGTGAGGCCCAACGCGATGTCGGTCCGGCTACGCGGGCCCGAGTGTGTGGTTCGCACGTGGCGCATGGAATTACTTGCGGGTGGCGGTGGAGGGAGCCCGTCGGGCCGACGGCGGAAGACTGCCTACGTAGGCGGAGAGCGCGACCATGTCGTCGAGTGACAGGGCGTCGGTCACGGCATACATCGGCGCGGCGGTGCTGTCCTGACGCGCCCTGGTGCGGAAGTTGATCAGCTGGCGCAGCATCATGCTCGGCGATCGCCCCGCAATGGGCGGGATCTCGCCCACGCCGAGCAATTGCGGCCCGTGGCAGGTGGCACAGGCGGTCGCCGCGCCAGCCGGCCCGCGCGTGGCGAGCACACGGCCGCGCGATACGCTGCCGGTCGGCACGTACGTCACGTAGCGCACCCACGGATCGCGCAACTCGTGCCGCTCGAGCGACTCCGGCACTTCGATGAGCCGCCCGGCGATGGGCTCGGTACCCTCGCCGTCGTACGCGTACAGCAGTCCCGCGATGCGCGTCTTCGGCACGTCGCGCACTTCGCGGATCACGTTGCGGCGCGTGAGGCGCAGGCGCGCGAAGTAGCGGGCCGCTGCGCGCACCTCGTTCTCGTTTGTGAAACCCTTGGCCACCGTGTGCATGGGCCCCGTCGGTGTGGCCGGATTGGCGCTCGTACGCTCTCCGGTGCGAAAGGCGCGCATTTGCCGCACCGTGTAATCCACCGGTAGTCCGGCCAGCGTGCCGTTCTCCGGGCGCCCCTGCCCGTCAGGCAGGTGACAGAAGCCGCACGCACGGCCGTCGGGTCGCACGCCGTACTGCACCGATGCCGGCATCGGCGGATGCTGCCCAGGAAACCAGTCAGGGATATCGAACCCGTTTGCGATTTGCGTGCGCGTGTAGAAACGCGACGAGTTGGGCACGCGCAGCAGCGCCACGCTGTCGGGCGGCGGCGTGGGGCCGCTCGCGCGCTGGGTGGGGAAGGCCCAGGCCGGCACCGTGAATGGCAGGGGTGCGC
>DCZC01000128.1 GCA_002331565.1 Gemmatimonas sp. UBA2094 | reverse complement strand
ACTCGCGTGCATCGCCGGCGTGCTGCTGCTGCGCCGCCGCGGGATGCTCGCGTGGGGCATGCCGCGTTGGCCCGTATTGGCCACGATCGTGCGGGTGGGCGCCCCGGCGGCCGCGACGGGCGTGGTGTTCAGCTTCATCTACGTGCTGCTCACGCGGATCACCACGCAGTTCGGCACGCCCGCCCTCGCCGCCCTCGGACTCGGCTTCCGCATGGAGAGTGTGGTGTACGTGGCGAGCGTGGGCATGGGTGCCGCGCTGGCGGCGATCGTGGGGCAGAGTCTCGGCGCGGGAGATGCACCCCGGGCGGCCAGGGCCGGCTGGATCAGCACCGGTATCGTGAGTGTCGTGGGGCTGGCAATGGCGGTCGTGAGTCTGAGCTTCGCCGATCAGTTCGCGGGGCTGTTTTCCGACGACCCCGCGGTGATTTCGGAAGCGGCGCAATACCTGCGCATCTCGGCGTTTTCTCAGCTCTTTCTCGGTACCGAAGTGGTGCTGGAAAGTGCGATGGCCGGCGCCGGATGGACGCTCGTGCCGATGCTGCTCAGCACGGCCATCACGGCGCTGCGGTTGCCGGTGGGTGCGTGGGCAGCCGCGCAGTGGGGCACCACCGGGCTCTGGTGGACCATCTCGATCACCGCTGCCGCGCGCGGTGTGGTGATGGCGCTGTTGTGGGCCGGTGGACGCTGGCGGAAATCGGTGGTGTGAGCGATGCGGGGATTACCTTAACGCCATGTCGACTCCCGCCATTACGCTGCTCACCGACTTCGGGACGGCCGACGGCTACGTGGCCGAGCTCAAGGGTGTACTCGTCACGCACGCGCCAGGTATCCCGATCGTCGATCTATCGCACGACATTCCGCCGCAGGACATCGCGTTTGGCCGGCTGACCGTGGCGCGCTACTGGAAGCGCTTCCCGGCCGGCACCGTGCATCTCGTGGTGGTGGACCCCGGCGTCGGCACGACGCGTGCAGCCATTGCCATCCGCAGCGAGGGACGTTTTCTCGTCGGACCGGACAACGGCGTGCTGTCGCCCGCGCTGTTTTCGCTCGACGCGCGGGTGGTGCGCCTGTCGGTGGATACGGCAGCATCAGCCACGTTTCACGGTCGCGATGTGTTCGCGCCGATCGCCGCGAAGCTGGCCACCGGCACCCCGCTCGACGAAGTGGGCGAGGCATTCGGTGACGCGGTGCGCCTGCGCACACCGCCACCGTTTCGGGACGCGCACGGACTCCTGCACGGCGAAGTGCTGACGATCGACCGCTTCGGCAATGTGATCACCAATCTGCTCACACGGGAGTCGCGCGGCATGGTGAAGATCGCCGGTCGTGCCGCGCGCATGCTGCGCACGTACGGCGAGGCGGCGCGCGGCGAACTCGTGGCGCTGATCGGGTCGAGTGGTTTCGTTGAGGTCGCGGTGCGCGAGGGGAATGCAGCGGCCTCGCTGGGCGTATCGCGGGGGGATGGCGTGGTGCTGGGGTAGCGGATGGCGTGATGGCTCGCTGCGGCTCCTGCCGTCTGCCGTCTGCCGTCTGCCGTCTGCCGCTCGCAATTACCCGTCTGCTGACCGCTCCGCGCCCGGTCGCGGCACCGCCACTACGCCCTGCACCGGCGTCGGCGTCTGCCAACTCACCGGTATCGGCGTCTCGTTCACGCCCGTACGGTTCGGCGCGCCCCATGTGGTTGCGTGGCCACCGAATGTGCTGCCGCCGAAGCGGCCGAACTGCACACTCAGACGCGACACACCGATGCGGCTCTTCACCACGGCACCGAGCCCCACGGTGGCCACGGCCCAAGAGAACGAGACGGCCACGAGGCGCGCCACGGCGCCCAAGAGAGGAAGCCGTGAGGCGAGGGCGGCACCGAACCAGACGAGGCTGAGGGCGACGAGTCCCACGGTGAGGCCGCGCAGGGCCGCACTGCGCTCGGTGACGCCGGCGCCGCGCCCGGCAATGGCGCGGCCGATCACCATGGCCACGGCGAGAACGCCGAGCGTGACGGCGCCGGAGAGCGCCAGCGCCCAAGCCAGAGCCGCGATAGGCATGGCCAGAATACCAATGATGGTGACCGCGCAGGCGATGAGCAGGACGACCAGCGCCGGCACGGCCAGCAGCTGGGCCAGCACGCCCGCCCAGAAGCTGCCTCCCACATCCCGCGCAGCGCTTTTGGCGACCGCGAGCAAGGCATCTTCGGCCGTCATGAGCACCACCAGCCCGATGATCATGCCGATGGCGAAAGTCCCGGCGACAGCGACGAGCGCGGCGGTCAGCACAGGGCGAGTCCGGTCAGCGGGTGCGTGACGACGAGGCGAGGGTGCGGATGCCCACCACCCCCATGCCCGCGACGGCCACGAAGGCCCCCATGGCGAGCGCCGTCACCTCTGGGGAGCTGCCGCGCAACGCGTCGAGCCCCGGCTGCCCCACCACCGTGGTGATCAGGTCGCTGCCGGCGACGGTGACCTGCTCGCGGAACCGCTCCAACCCCAGCTGGGCCAGTAGCAGGCCCATGTCCGCGCGAGCTACGGCCCACGTGGCGCCAGCCGTGCCCAACCCCGCCGTCACGGCGGCGGCAACGCCGG
>DCZC01000062.1 GCA_002331565.1 Gemmatimonas sp. UBA2094 | reverse complement strand
GACTGGGGGTACGCGTGGATCCCCGTGGTGGGCCCGATGGTCGGCGCCACATTCGCCACGCTGCTCTGGCGTTCGCTTACCGCCTGATCCCGGCGCGGTAGCGCGCCAACCACTCCGAACTCCACGCGGCGAACCCGCCCCGCTGCAGCTCCGCGCGCGCGCGGGCCATTAGTGCTAGCAGGAAGGTGATGTTGTGCAGCGCGAGGAGTCGCGGGCCGAGGGGCTCCTCCGTGACCATGAGATGACGCAGGTACGCGCGGTCGTAGTGCGTGCAGGCGGGGCAGGGACACTCGGTCGTGAGTGGCCGGCGGTCGGTGCGGTAGCTGCTCTTCTGGACCTGCACCTTGCCGTCGGGGGTGAACACCGTGCCATGGCGCCCCATGCGCGTGGGGGCTACGCAGTCGAAGAGGTCCATGCCGCGCCCCACCGCCTCGAGCAGGTCGTCGGGAAAGCCCACGCCCATCAGGTAGCGTGGTTTGTCCCACGGTAGCAGCGGCGCACAGGTGTCGAAGGTGGCGTACATCGCTTCCTTCGCCTCGCCCACCGACAGGCCGCCCACGGCGAGGCCTTCCCAGTCGCCGCTCTGTAGAATGCCCTGAATGCTCGCGGTGCGCAGATCGGCGAACGTGCCGCCCTGCACAATGGGGAAGAGTGCCTGCGGCGGTGCCATGCACTCGTCGTCGCCGTGCTGCGTGGCGAACAGCGGCGATCCCTCGGTCGCGGCCACGTGCGGCACCGGGGCGCGCCCCGCGTGCGAGAGCCGGTCGAACTCCATGCGGCACCGCTCGAGCCAGCGCAGACTGCGCTCCATCGCCTTGCGCGACGCGCGATGATCGCTGCCGCCCTCGATGAGCTCGTCGAGCTGCATGATGACGTCGGCGCCGATGTTCCGCTCGATCTGCATCACCCGTTCGGGGGTGTACTGGTGCAGCGAGCCATCGAGCTTGTTGCGGAACTCCACGCCGGTTTCCGTCACCTTGCGATAGCGGGCGAGCGAAAACACCTGATAGCCGCCACTGTCGGTGAGCATGGGGCCGCTCCACCGTGCGAAGGCATGCACGCCACCATGCGCGCGCACCATCTCGTCGCCGGGCCGCAGGTACAGGTGATAGGCATTGGCGAGAATCATGCGCGCGCCAGCCTCACGCACTTCGTGCATGGCGAGCCCGCGCACACTGGCGTGCGTCCCCACCGGCATGAAGGCGGGGGTCTCCACCGTGCCGTGCGGCGTCGTGAACCACCCCAGGCGCGCCGCGCCCTCACTGGCGCCGGTGCGGAAGGCAAAGCCGCTCACGTGCCGTCACTCACGCCGTCGGACTCACGTCGCGGGTCGTACGTTGCGCGACTCGCGTTCCTGCGCGCGGTGCTCCGTCTCCGCATCGAGCACGGCGCGGATGGTACGCAGCACCGGATCGTCGGTGGTGTACTTCGCGCCGTATTCGAGATTGAACCGGAAGTCGAAGTCGTCCGGCATGGCGCCCTGGTTGTGCTGCAGGATGGTCTCGAGCTTGTCGAGCCCCTTGGCGATCCGTGCTTCGGGCGACGCCGCCTGTTCGTACTCGTCCCACAGCGCCACAATCTCGTCGCGCGTGTGCGCGGGCAGCGGCTCGCACAATTGCAGCAGGTCCCGCCGCTCCTGTTCCGCCTTGTTGGGGATGAGAAGCTGCAGCTTGGCCGAGATGTCACCGCTGATGGCTTCACCCAGGTCGTGCACGATGCAGATGCGGAGCAGCTTGCCCACGTCGATACCGGGGAAGCGCGGCGCGAGCACGAGCGCCATGAGGCACAGGCGCCACGTGTGGCTGGCCACGTTCTCCTGCTCACCCGTCGACGTCCATGCCACGCGCGTGGTGTGCTTCAGCGCTTCGGCGGCACGAAGGAACTCGAGAGTGCCGTGGAGGTCGACGGGGGTGAAGGACATGCCGCAAACTACAGCGGTTGGTGCTCAGCAAGAACGGCGAGGGAACAGCGGAACGACGGAAGTTCGGTCGTGCTTCCGCTATTCGTGCTTCCGCCGTGCCGCTGTTTCCGGCTCGGCCCACCGCCTCACCAGCTCCGCCCCGCCGTGTCGCACCAGCCACGCCAACACCAGCGTGCGGGTGAGACGGCCGGCGAGCAGGGCGCCCGTGAACACGCCGAATGGCACACCGGCGGCGCCGGAGGCGATGCTCGTGAGCTTGGTGCTCAGCGGACTCATGGTGCTCGCGAAGATGGCTAGCCCCCCCCACTCGGCCAGTCTGGCCCGGTAGGCGTCGAGATCGGCCGACGAAAGGCCGACCAGTTGCGACACCGGCCCCTGCAGCCATTCGAGTGCGCCGGCGCCGAGCCAGTAGAGTGTGACACTGCCGGTCAGGGTGCCGGCCGTCGCCACCAGGGCGAGTCGGTACGCGCGCTCCGGGCGGGCCAGCGCGAGCGGAAGAAAAAACAGGTCGGCGACGCCGGGAAACACGAACCCCTGCAACAGTCCCCACAACAGCACGACGCGGTCGGACCACCCACGGTCGACCCAGTGCTGCAGTCGGGCGTGGAGCCGGGCGACGAAAGAGGGGCGCGAATCGGGCACAGCGGGAAACTAACCGCGTAGTAGCTTGCGGCATGGCTTATTCTCTTCCGCGCCTTGGCGTCCTCAGCCTCATCACGGCCCTGATGGCCGGGTGTGCTCCTGTTCGCGCATTCAGGCCCGTGCGGCTCGACCCGTCGGTTGCCGACTCCGTGCTCACGTCGCCAGTGGCGCCCGGCGCCCGACTGCACCGCATCGTGAACCTGCGCGCGCCGTGGCGGGCGTACGTGCTCGAAGTGGACCTCGCGTGCACGACGTTACACGCCATGAAGGGCGGGGCGACCGCCGTGGGACGCACCACGACCAGCGGGCTGCTGGCGTCGCTGCCTGCCAACAGTGGGGCGGTCGCCACCATCAACGCCGATTTCTTCGCCTTCACGCCGCCGGGGGTACCCACCAACCTTCATGTAGAGCGCGGGGTGCTGCTCGCCGGCCCTGGTGGCAAGCCGGTGTTCACCGTGCGGGGCGGCCGCGCCGAGATCGACTCCATCGGCGTGCAGGGGCAGGTGCGCCATGGCGGGTCGGCGATGGCCATCACAGCATGGAACCGGCCGGTCGCGACCCGTGTGGGCGTGGTGGACGCGCGGTGGAACGTGCCACTCGATACGCTCGTGCGACGGCGCCTGCTGCGACTCGACCCGCTGCCTGGAAATCCGGCGCACGTGGGAGAGCAGCCGGCGCAATTGCGCGGCCGCTACGTGGTACAGGTTGCCCGCGCGGCCGACACGCTCGTGTCTGGCGATACCCTCCTGCTGCACCTGCCGGTGCGCGGCCCTGCACGCGGGCGCGGCGATACGCTCGTGCTCCAGGTCGCTGACACGGTAGAGGTGCAGGCGTCGCTCACGTGGCACGGACAGCCGGCGGCCATCACCGAAGCGGTGGGGGGACGGCCCATCGTCCTCGCGGACAGCGGGATTACCCCCGATGTCGACAAGGAAGGCAACGACGGATTCCGCGGCCTCAACCCCCGGTCAGCGCTGGGGCTCGACCGCGCCGGACGCCGCGCCTGGCTGGCCGTCATCGACGGCCGTCGGCCCGGCTACAGTGCCGGCATGACGCTGCGGCAGGTGGGGGAGCTCATGCAGGCGCTCGGAGCCACGCGCGCCCTCAACCTCGACGGCGGCGGCTCGAGTGCGCTCGCCGTGCGAGAAGCGCGGCGCAGCGCTACCGACGGGTCGCTGCGCGTCGACGATCGTGTCGTGAACCGCCCCTCGGACCCCGTGGAGCGGCCCGTCGGGAACGGGCTGGCGGTGTTTTCCACCTGCCGCTCGCGCTGAACGTCGGGTCGGCGATGCTCGCCGACGGTTCCGTGTCACTCATGCATCCCAGCGAACGACCGCGGAATGCGGCCGTGTTCAGTCCACGCTTTCGAACAGCTGCTGCGCCGCAGTAAGGGCGCCCACGAGCGCCTCCACGTCCGACTCGTCGCTGTACACGTAGAAGCTCGCGCGCGCCGTGGCACTCACGCCGAGCCGGCGCATGAGCGGCTGCCCGCAATGGTGTCCGGCCCGAATGCACACGCCATGCTGATCGAGAATCGTGGCGAGATCGTGCGGATGCACATCGGCCAGCGCAAAGCTCAGCACGCCACTGCGCAGCGCCGGGGGCGGGCCGTATACCGTCACACCCGGCAGGGCGCGCACGGCAGCGTCGGCGCGTTCGAGCAGCGCCACTTCGTGGGCCCGCACGTTGGCCATGCCGAGCGCCTCGAGATAGCGGATGGCGGCCGCGAGCCCCACCGCGTCGGCGGCGTTGGGTGTTCCCGCCTCGAACTTGTGCGGGATCACGTTCCAGGTGCAGTCAGTGTCGTGCACCCACTCGATCATGTCTCCGCCGAACTGGTAGGGCGGCATCTTCTCCAGCAGGGCACGGCGGCCGATGAGCGCGCCGATGCCCATGGGGCCCAGCAGCTTGTGTCCGCTGAAGGCGTAGAAGTCGATGGCGAGCGTGTCGAAGCTGACGGGCAGGTGAGGCACGGCCTGCGCGCCGTCCACCACGATCACGGCCGCCGAGCGCGCGCGCACGATGTGCACCGCGTCCTGTAGCGGGGTGATGGCGCCCACGGCATTCGACACGTGGGTGAGGGCCACCAGCTTGGTGCGCGTGTTCACCGCATCGCGCAGCAGATCGAGATCAATGGTCTGCTGCGGCGTGAGTTCCACGATGCGCAGCGTCGCGCCGGTGGCCAATGCGAGCTGCTGCCACGGCACGAAGTTGGCGTGATGCTCGAGGGCCGTGACGACGATCTCGTCACCGGCACCGACGTTTGCCCGCCCCCAGCTCGACGCCACCAGATTCATGGCCTCGGTGGTGCCGCGGGTGAAGATCACGCAATCGCTGTCACGGACGCCGACGAACCGGGCCACGGTGCCGCGCGCATCGTGGTACAGATCGGTGGCCCGGGCGCTCAGCGCGTAGGCGCCGCGATGCGGGTTGGCGTTGGCCGTTTCATAGAACCCGCGGATGGCATCGAGTACCGGTGCCGGTTTCTGCGACGTGGCGGCGGAGTCGAGATAGTGCAGGCCGGGGTTGGCGGCAAGCAACGGAAAATCGGCGCGCGGCGCGAGTGGGGAGACCATGGAGAAATCTCGTGAACAACGTGAACTGCGAGAGACGGGTGAGAGTGCCACGTCGGTGGTCGGCCCGCCCCCCACCAAGTCGAACTCACTACGCGGAACTGATCAGTTACGGGTCGTGCGTTCGCGCTCCGGGTACCGGGTACGAACCGCCAAGCAGCACCACCCCATTCACCTGCAACACGGGATACACCTTCACGGCATCCCCTTCGGACGGGCCTGACACACAGTTGCCGGTGCGCACGTCGAACCGGGCGCCATGAAACGGGCACTCGAGACATCCATTCACCACGTCCCCACCGGACAGTGGGAAGTCGCGGTGCGGGCACCGATCTTCCACGGCGAAGACCTCGTCGTGCACCCGAACCAGACAGATCCGACGACCATCGACGAGCGCGAGCGCGAGCGGGTAGTCCGTCGGCACATCGTCTACCCGGGCGACCGGCTCCCAGGTGCCAACGTCGGCACCACTCACGTGGCCGCCTGCGTGCGTGTCACTCCGTACTCACCGGGGCCGGTGCCTCGCTCTCGAGCGCCGCCTTGAGGGTGTGCCACGCGAGCGACGCGCACTTCACCCGCACAGGGAACCGCGACACGCCACTGAAAACGACAAGCTGACCGAGGTCCTTGCCGCCATCGGCATCCTTGCCCAGCACGAGCGTGTGGAACCGCTCGAACAGCGCCTCTGCCTCCGCGCGCGTCTTCCCTTTCACCGCGGCGGTCATCAGCGACGCTGACGCCTTCGAAATGGCACAGCCGTGGCCGGTGAACTTCACTTCGGTGATCATGTCGCCGTCGACCACGAGCGCCACGTGCACCTCGTCCCCGCAGAGCGGGTTCTTGCCGTCCGCCTCGCGATTCGCCCCCGCGAGCTCGCCGAAATTGCGCGGCTTGCGGTTGTGATCGAGAATGACGGACTGGTACAGCTCCTGAAGGTCAGTCATGGGGAGTAAAGACTTGTGACCGAAGACTTTCACTACACACTACAAACTCGTTGCAGCCAGGAGTGTGTAGTGTGTAGTAAGAGTTTCTAGTGCTCAGTACACCGCGCTGAACGCCGAACTGTTCAGTGACTCGAACTCCCCGTGAACCGCTCCACGGTGAGCTTCTCGAGCGCTTCCACGATGACCGGGTTCTCGATGGTTTCCAGCACATCGGCAGCGAACGCGTACATGAGCAGCTGCTTCGCGAGCACCTTGCCCACGCCGCGGCTCTTGAGGTAGAACAGCGAGGTTTCGTCGATGCGGCCCACAGTGGCGCCGTGTGTGCACTTCACGTCGTCCGCGAAGATCTCGAGCTGCGGCTTCGTGTCGATCTGCGCCTTCTCGGACAGCAGCAGCGTGTGGTTGGTCTGCTTGCCGTCGGTCTTCTGCGCTTCGGGGTGCACGTACACCTTGCCGTTGAACACGCCGTGGGCGCGGTCGTCGATGAGCCCCTTGTACGCCTCGCGGCTGAAACAGTTTTCCTTCACGTGCTCCACGCGCGTCTGGTGATCGCCGTGTTGTTCACCGTCGAGCATGTACAGCCCGTTGATGGTGCAGCCGCACCCTTCGCCGCCGAGCACCGTGTACACGTTGCTGCGCGAGAGCGCGGCGCCGGTCTGGAAGGTGAAGGTGAGAAAGTGGCTGTCACGGCCCTGACGCGCTTCCACCGTGCCGATATGATATGCCGAGCGCGCTTCGCGCTGGATGCGCACCACGTTGAGGGTGGCGCCATCGTCCACGAACGCTTCCACCACACTGTTGGTGAAGTACGGCACGTCGGCCAGGCTCACGTAGCTTTCCACCACGCTGGCCTTCGCGTGCCGCTCCACCACCATCACGTGCCGTGGATGGCTCATGCTGCCCGCCCCCCGCTCGTCCATCACGTGCACGATGTGGATGGGATGCTCGATCACCATCTCCTTCGCCACGTGAATGAACGTGCCTTCGCCGGCGAACGCGGCGTTGAGCGCGGTGAAGCCGTCACGGTCTGCGGGGGCGGCCGTGCCGAGGAACTTGCCGAGTGTGTCGGCGTCCTGAGCCGACGCGCTGGCCATGTCGAGCACGCGGATGCCGGTGGGGAGCGCGCCCAGCGTGGAGAGCGCAGCCGAGAAGAGCCCGTTCACGAACACCACGAGCGGCCAGTCGGCGCCGAAGGTGTAGGGCGCCAGCGAGGCCGCGGTCACACCGGCCGATGACGCGCGATCGATGGCGGGCGTGAACTGCGCCATGGCGATCGCCTGCACGCTGGTGTAGTGCCAGTCTTCGTTGCGCGTGGTGGGAAAGCCGAGCGTCTTGAACGACTCGGCGCCCGCGGCGCGCAGTGCCTTGATGGAGCCGGGCGCGTCGGCGACCGACGCCGCCACCGCCTGCTCCGCGAAACGGAGGGCCGTGGTCACGCCGCCGTCTCCAGCACCCAGTCGTAGCCACGCGCCTCGAGCTCGAGCGCGAGCGACTTGTCGCCGCTCTTGATGATGCGGCCACCGGCCAGTACGTGCACATAGTCGGGCACGATGTAGTTGAGCAGACGCTGGTAGTGCGTCACCACGATCGCCGCGTTGTCGGGGCGCTTGAGTGCATTCACGCCCTCGGCCACGATGCGCAGCGCGTCGATGTCGAGACCGGAGTCGGTTTCATCGAGGATGCTGAGCATGGGCTGAAGCACCGCCATCTGCAGAATTTCGTTGCGCTTTTTCTCGCCGCCAGAAAATCCGCTGTTCACCGAGCGGTTCAGCATGGACGGATCCATGTCCACCAGCTTGAGCTTCTCTTCGACCAGATCGAGGAACTCCATGGGATCCACTTCTTCGAGCCCCTTTGCCTTGCGGATTTCGTTGTAGGCGGCACGCAGGAAGTACGCGTTGCTCACGCCCGGGATTTCCACGGGGTACTGGAAGGCGAGGAACACGCCATGCTGTGCCCGCACCTCGGCGTCCATCTCGAGGAGATTCTCGCCGTTGTAGAGCACCTCGCCACCGGTGACCTCGTAGGCCGGATGACCGGCCAGCACCTGCGCCAGCGTGCTCTTACCGGAGCCGTTGGGGCCCATCACGGCATGCACTTCACCGGCGTTCACGGTGAGCGAGATGCCTTTGAGGATTTCTTTGCCGTCGATGGAGGCGCGGAGGTCGTTTATCTGGAGCATATATGGTGAAAACGAAAAGATTGATGTGTTGGCGGAGGAGTTTTCGGCGTTCAGTCGCCAGCTGTCGGTAGACTCATGACCGAGAGCTGACAGCTGGCAGCTCCCTGCAGGTGTTCGCGGTGGCCGACTACCCCACCGACCCCTCGAGCGTGATCCCGAGCAGCTGCTGCGCTTCGAGCGCGAACTCCATGGGCAGCTCCTTGAACACTTCCTTGCAGAAGCCGCTCACGATCATGCTCACGGCCTGCTCGGCATCGAGACCGCGCGCCTTCAGGTAGAAGATCTGGTCTTCGCCGATCTTGCTCGTGGACGCCTCGTGCTCGAGCGTCGCGCTGTTGTTCCCCACCTCCACATACGGAAACGTGTGCGCGCCGCACGCGTTGCCCACGAGCATCGAGTCGCACTGCGTGTAGTTGCGGGCGCCTTCCGCCTTGGGCAGGATCTGCACCTTGCCGCGGTAGCTGTTCTGCCCCTGCATGGCGCTGATGCCCTTCGACACGATGGTGCTTTTCGTGTTGCGGCCGATGTGAATCATCTTGGTGCCGGTGTCGGCCTGCTGCTTCTTGCTGGCCACGGCCACCGAGTAGAATTCACCCACCGAGTTGTCGCCCTGCAGGATCACGCTGGGGTACTTCCAGGTAATCGCCGAGCCCGTCTCCACCTGCGTCCACGAGATCTTGGCATTGGTCATCGCCTTGCCGCGCTTCGTGACGAAGTTGTAGATGCCACCCACGCCGTGCTCGTCGCCGGCGTACCAGTTCTGCACGGTGCTGTACTTCACGGTGGCGTGGTCGAGCGCCACGATTTCCACGACGGCCGCGTGCAGCTGATTGGTGTCGCGCTTCGGCGCGGTGCACCCCTCGAGGTAGCTCACGTACGAGCCCTCGTCGGCCACGATGAGCGTGCGTTCGAACTGGCCCGTTTCCGCCGCATTGATGCGGAAGTAGGTAGACAGCTCCATCGGGCAGCGCACGCCCTTCGGGATGTAGCAGAACGAGCCGTCGGAGAAGACGGCGCTGTTGAGCGCGGCGAAGAAGTTGTCGCTGTACGGCACCACCGAGCCGAGATACTTCTGCACCAGCTCGGGATGCTCGCGCACGGCCTCACCGAACGACATGAAGATCACGCCGTGCTTGGCCAGTTCTTCCTTGTACGTCGTGCCCACCGACACGGAGTCGAACACGGCGTCGACGGCCACGCCGGCGAGACGCTTCTGCTCCGTGAGAGAGATGCCGAGCTTGTTGTACGTTTCGAGCAGCGCCGGATCGACTTCGTCGAGCGATGCGAGCGGCTTCACCGACTTGGGCGCGCTCCAGTAGCTCGCCGCCTGATAGTCGATGGGTGGATAGGTGACGTTGGGCCAGTGTGGCTCCGTCATGGTCTGCCAGCGGCGGAAGGCCTTGAGGCGCCACTCGAGCAGCCACTCCGGCTCGTGCTTCTTCGCCGAGATGAAGCGCACCGTGTCTTCGGTGAGCCCCGGCGGCAGCGTTTCCGTCTCGATGTCCGTGCTGAAGCCGTACTGGTACTCGCGATTGACCAGTTGCTCGATGGTCGAACTCATGCCTGCTCCTGTTTCACCGTCGAAAGGTGACCTGACACGCCGTAATCACAATGACCGCAGCCGCCCAGCCGGTGCGCGCCGCGCACGAGCGGAACGCCCAGCAGTCCTTCAACGAACTTTGCCTCGACCGCGCACGCTTGCGGGAATCGCTCGGCGATCTCGCGCACGGCACAGTTATGAATGCGGAGCGTGACGCGCGGTTCGGCGTCCTCTCCACTGTCCACGGGTTCCGCTGGCGTTGCCGTCACGACTTCCGCCATGTAGCCCTTGGCCGTCAGCAACTCGGCCACCAACGGCACGCGCTCCTCGAGTGGCAAGGCCTCGAGCACCGGGCCGGCCTCATCGGCCAGACGGCGCCATTCTGCCTCGAGGACCGCTTCCACCGCCTGGTCGCCCGTCTGCGTCCGAAGCGCTTCGAGCGCCGTGGCCAGCACCTGCACATACGACCGGGGGAACAGCGCCTCGCCGGTGGCGGTGAGCGAGTAGGCAAAGGTCGGTGCGCCCACGCCGCGCACCGCGCGCTCGTAGCGAACCAATCCATCCTCCTCGAGAGCCTTGAGATGTCGGCGCAGCGCGTTGGCCGTCAGGCCGAACTGCTCGCCCAGCTCGTGGGCCGTGAGCGGCTGCGCTTTCTTGAGCGCCACCAGCAACTCGGCCCGGACTCCCCGAAACCCACCTAACGCGCCAACGACATCTTCCATGCCGACATTATAGCTCGGGAATAGTGCCTTCGTCAACGAAAGTGTAGACGAATCGAGTCGTCGGCGGTCGGCATGGTGGCACCAGGCGAGACCGTGGGCCCAACGTCCTCGCCCTGTTTCCCTCGATAGGCCTTTCGTGTACTGTACGCACGTAGTCCCACCATCCATCACCGGGATCGACCGCCTCTGGTGCCGCCGAGGCGGACCGGTCCATCTCTCCAGCGGAGACCGCGGTAGTGCGACTGTCCGGTTCAGTAGCCATCGTCGTATTGCTGCTCGGTGCGTCCGCGCTCTTCCGCGCGTCGCGAATCAATCGCGGGTCCATCGAACGTGATGGGCGATCGCGTTTCCGCCCGGATGTCGTGAAGGGGTGACTGGCAGTCGTCGAGCCTTAGATCGGTGGCAGTCCGTGTCAATTTGGCACACGGCGCACCGATGCTGCTATGTTGGTGTCGTTATCATGCTCGCGGCGTGCACCAGCGGACGCCCGGAATCAGCGCCGCGGCCGGCGCCGGCCCCAGTGGAAACCACACCCTGGCTCAGCCCGACTCCCGCACACACGGGTCCGCGTAGTGAGGCGATCACCGACGACGATCTGGCCGAGCTCTGGCGCCGTCAGATCATGATCCCCGTGGAAGGGGTGAGCCGCCTCGCGCTGCGCGACAACTACACGGCGGGACGGAGCAACGGGAAGATCCACGGCGCGCTCGACATTCTGGCGCCCAAGGGCACGCCGGTGATGGCCGCGGCCGACCACGTGATCGGCCGTTTGTTCGAGGGGCCCATTGGCGGCATCGTGATCTACGCCTACGACGATGCGTCGCGGTTCGTGTACTACTACGCGCACCTCGATCGCTACCGTCGAGGGCTGGCCGTAGGCGACCGAGTCGCGAAGGGCTCCGTGATCGGCTACGTTGGAACGACGGGGAACGCGCCACCGGACACGCCGCACCTGCACTTCCAGGTGATGAAGCGCGGGCGCGGGCGGGCCTGGTGGGACGGGCCCGCGATCAATCCGTTTTCGTATTTCGCCTTCGACGGGATTCGTCCATGAGCATGACCGGCAAGGAACGCGCAGGGCTGCGTTCCGAAGCACATCACCTCGACGTGCTCGTGCACATCGGCCACGCCGGCCTCACGCCGGCGCTGCTGCAGAGTCTCGACGACGTCCTGCGCACCAAGGAATTGGTGAAGGTCCAGGTGGCGAAGGCCGGCGACCTCTCCGCCAAGGAGGCTGCGAACGACGCCGCTCTGCAAATGGGCGCCGAGGTCGTACAGGTAATCGGGCGGACGTTCACCCTGTTCCGCGAAAACCCCGAGCTCAAGCGGGGCGACCTGCCGCCCTGGCGGAAATAGGACGCAGCAAGCAGGAAGCAGATGCCGCACATCGTCCCGGCACCTCCTGAACTTGTTCCGCGCAAAGACCGATGTATCTTCACGAATCGCCAGCCACGACCATTCCCGGTCGGCTACACCCGAGCTTCGTCACATGCCCTACGTCATCACTGAAGCCTGCATCTCCGTCAAGGACAAGTCGTGCGTGGACGTCTGCCCCGTCGATTGCATCTACGAGGGTGAAGACCAGCTGTACATCCAGCCCGACGAGTGCATCGACTGCGGTGCCTGCGAGCCCGAGTGCCCCGTGACGGCCATCTTCCCCGAAGAAGACGTGCCGGTGCAGCTCAAGAGCTTTGTCGGCAAGAACCGCGAAGTGTTCAGCGGCCCGAACCCGCCAGGGCGCCCGACGCGCTGAACGGCGGCGTAAGCGAAGAAGAGGGGTCAGCGTCGCATCGCGACGCTGACCCCTCTTTCATTTCACCGTTGTTCAACGACGTTGCCCCTCTGAAACGATTGGAAATGGGGCGGGGCGCCGGCGACTACAGCTGCCCCTTGTACCAGAACGCCCCGATCAGCACCACATACTGCAGGATCGTCGAGCGCTCGCTCCAGAAGGCTTCCTTCCAGTCGTGCTGTCCTTCCGTGGCGCCGGCGGGCGGACGACCGAACCAGCGCGGCGTGCGCGCCTTGTACTCGAGATACTCCTGCCCGAAAATCGACTCGAGCACGCCCTCCTCGTAGCGCACGATGAGCGTGTACTCCACGGCGAAGATGGCGATGGCCACCGGGATGAACCAGAACACGCCGCTCACCACCGTGAAGCCGATCCACGCGAGGAAGTTGCCCACGTAGAGCGGGTTGCGGCACCACGCGAACGCACCGTACGTGACGAGACGCTGCACCTCGCGCGACCGGCGGCGCGTCACGGTGCCTGCCGCCGCCACACCGGCCGTACGGATGAGCTCGCCGAGCGCCACGATGATGAGCCCCACGATCCACGTGGTGCGGCTCTGCCCTCCGGGCGCGAGCAGCGGCACGGCGAGAAAGGGCACGGGAAGCCAGCCGCGATTCTTGAACAGCACCTGCCCGATGCGGGCGGCGGTGGAGCGTTCGGCTTCGGAAATGGCGGGCGCGGTGGCGTCGGTGGTCATGCCAGAGTGGCGAGAAAGTCGGAGAGCGCGTGCGTGGTGGCAGCAGGACGTTCGAGGCAGGGCACATGACCCGCACTGGCGATGATCTCGAGGCGCACCCGCGCGGCGGAAGGTAATGCTTCCGCAATCGCACGCGCCTCCTTGATGGGCGTCAACACGTCGTCCTCCCCCACGATCACCAGTGAAGGAACGCTAATCGACCGGAGCGTCTCCCGTGAGTCGGGGCGGTCGCGCAGCGCCTGCAGCGCGCCAATCACTCCCGCCGCCGACTGACGCCCCATGATGGCCCGCAATGCGGCCATCACCTCCGGACGCCGCTCGCGCGTGGTGGCGCCCACCATGCCGGTGATCTGGGCGTCGGTGATCACCCGCGTGCCTCCGTGCTTCACCATCACGGCCAACTCGTCGCGCCGCTGCTTCGCGTCGTCGGTATCGGCCCCAGCCCGCGTATCGCAGAACACGAGGGCCTTCACCCGGTCCGGATGACGGCGCCACATGGCCATCGCGATGTAACCGCCCATGCTCAAGCCGCACACCACCGCGCGCTCGATGCCCAGGTAGTCCAGCAGCGCCACCACGTCGTCGGCGTATTGATCCATGCTGTACGGGCCGTGGGTGCTGGAATGGCCGAACCCGCGAATGTCGGGCACGATGCAGCGGGCCTGCGGAGCCAGCGCCACCCGCTGGGCGGTCCACAGCGTCCGGTCGTGCGGAAATCCGTGCAGCAAGACGACCGGCTGCCCATCGCCATGATCGTCGTAGCCGATCTGGAATCCCGGCAGCTGCGCGATCACGGGCGCTCCGGGTGCGCCGTGTCCCCCGCACGCAGGGCCTTCTCCCTCGCGTTCTCCCGCTCGGCCATCATGCGCAGCGGCACCAGCACCGCGGCCGTGAGCGGCACGGCCACCATGAGACCGAGAAAGCCGAAGACGAGGGTCATCAGCGTCTGGGCGATGAGGGTGATGGCCGGCGGCAGGTCCATCTCTCCCCGCATGAGAAACGGGATGAGCAGGTTGTTCTCGAGGAACTGGATCCCCCAGTACGCTACGGCCACGGCGAGCGCCTTCTCGGGCGAGTCGACGAAGCCCATGAGCACCGCCGGCACGGCACTGAGCACCGGCCCCACGGTGGGGATGAACTCGAGCAGCCCGGCGATGAAGCCGAGGGCGAACGCCGCCTTCACGTCGAGAAGCATGAGCACGACGAACGACACCGTGCCGATGACCACCATGGCCACCAACTGCGTCACCAGCCATTTGCGCAACACGGTGCTGATCCCGTCGAAGACGACGCGCACCTGCGCGCGCGACGGCGCGGGCACGACACTCAGCATCCAGCCGCGATACACCTCGGGCTCGGCGCCGATGTACATCGCCAGAAAGACCAGCAGCACGAACGCCGCGAGGGCCGCGAGCGTGTTGGACACGAACGAGAAGAGGTATTTCGACGCCGTCCCGAGCCCATCGCTGATCCGTCGCTTGATCGCGTCGGTGGGGGATGCCACGGCGTACAGCGTGCTGTCGCCCGCCGGTGCCGTTACCGCCGCGCCTGACGTGGGACGAGCCGCCTCCGTCTGCCCGACCGCCGGGCCGATCGACGCGATCAGCGAGCCGATGACGCCCCCCTTTCGGCTGTCGATCCACGTCTGGACCTTGGTCACTGCCGCCGGGAACTCCCGCTGCAGCTCGCGCCCCTGCTCGATGAGGGTCGGGGCGGTAAGGGCCAGTACGCCGCCGATGGCGCCGAGCGTGCCCAGCACGATGAGCGCCGAGGCGATGCCGCGGCGGATGCGGTAGCGCTCGAGGACATCCACCCCCCGGGCGACCGCGATGCCGAACAGGGAGGCCAGGAAGACGAGAATGGCCAGCGACCGTACCGACCATAGCAGCTGGAGACCGAACCAGACGGCCAGCACCGTGATGGCCGCGCGGGCGAAATCGCCGGTACGCCAGCCGCGACGCTCCGGCGGCACCGGGTCCGGACGCGAAGTCTCGTCGATAATGGTCATGGTCTCGAAACTACTTGCCAGTGTAGGTTACAGGGAGACATGCCATTGCCGCCCGCTCCACTCTATCTCGATACGGCCGACGCCGTCGATCGATTCCTCTCCGGACTCACCGGCGTGCGCACGCTCGCGCTTGATACCGAAGGCGCGAGTTTTCACCGCTTCGTCGATCGCATCTACCTGCTGCAGCTCTCCACACCACACCACGAAGCCGTTATCGATCCGCTGCCGATCGGCACGCCCAGCCGTCTCGGTGCGCTGCTCGAAGATCGCGCCGTGGAGGTGGTGTTGCACGACGCCGATTACGATCTGCGACTGCTGCATCAGGATTACGGATGGCGCGTCACGAATCTTTTCGACACGCGCGTCGCCGCGCAGTTGCTCGGCATTCGTGCCTTCGGCCTCGCAGCGCTGCTCGAACAGTTCTTCGGGCTCAAGCTCGACAAGAAGCATCAGCGCGCCGACTGGAGCATGCGTCCGCTCACGGCCGACATGCTCGATTACGCGGCGCAGGACACGCGCCATTTGCTCGGCCTGCGCGAGCGACTGCACCACGAACTCGAAAAGCAGGGTCGACTCCATTGGGCGAAGGAAGAGTTCGCCCGCGCCGAGGGCACCCGCTGGGAGACGGACGGTGCCGATCAGGCGTTCTTGCGGCTCAAGGGTGCGCGCGACCTCACGCGTCGTGAACTCGCGCGTCTGCGCGAGCTCGTGCAGTGGCGCGACAACATCGCGTCCGAACTCGATCGCGCGACGTTCCGCGTGGCCGGCAACGAAGTGTTGCTCGATCTCGCGCGCATGGCCCCCACGACGCGCGAGGCACTCTTCTCCATCAAGGGCTTCCCGCGCGGCATGAACGACGTGCGCGCCGCCGATGCGCTGCAAGCGGTGGTGCGCGGCAACGCGGTGCCCGAATCGGAGTTGCCGCGATTCCCGAAGAGCGTGCGCTGGGATCGTGATCCCGACTTCGACGATCGGGTGGCGAAGCTCAAGAGCGTGCGCGATGTCGTCGCCACGAAGCTCGACCTCGATCCCGGGGTACTCTGCTCACGCGACCGCATGGAAGCGGTGGCGCGCCGCAAGCCGCGCCACGTGGACGAGCTCGCCGAGCTGACCGAGCTCCGGAAGTGGCAGGTCGAGGTGCTCGGCGCCGACTTCGTGAAGGCGCTGGCGAGCTTCGCGGCCAAGGACGATTCCCCCTACAAGCCCAGCTGACGGGGCGGGCGTCCCCGGGTGGCGGTACTCCCGGCGGACGCTGCGATGGCATGATGGGGCTCCTGCCTCGCCCACTGCGGAGGGGCTGCAGCATGGAGCAGGGGGCGGCTATCAGAAGCCCATGTACGCCCGCACCCGCGGCTCGATCCGCTCGGGGGTCCAGGGTGGCGACCAGACGAGGTTCATGACCACGTCGGTCACGCCGGGTACCGTCCGCAACTGCTGCTCTGCCTCCCCCATGATCTCTGGGCCGGATGGGCATCCGGGGGAGGTCAAGCTCATGTCCACCCGAACCGACGAGCCGTCCACGACGATGTCGTAGACAAGGCCGAGGTCCACGATGTTGAGGTTCAGCTCGGGATCCTTTACGCGGCGTAGGGCCAACTTGGCCTGATCCGCCGAGATGGCACCGTCCGCCGACGGGCCTTCCGGGCTCTGCTCGGCGGCCGCGTCGGTCAGCGATTCAGGCTGATCGCTCATGACTTCGTCCATGAAGGGGTCCATGTCGTACTATAGCGCCCCGCGCAATCCCTTGGTTCCGGTTCGGGATTGCTGCGCGGTCATGTCGGACGTGCTATTTGCTGGCGGCCTTCTTCTTGGTTGCCGGCTTCTTGGCTGCGGGCTTCTTGGCTGCGGGCTTCTTCGCCGCGGTGCGGGNNGGGCGGCGACCAGACGAGGTTCATCTGCACGTCGGTCACGCCGGGGAGCGTACGGATCTGCTGTTCCGCTTCGCCCATGATCTCCGGCCCCGACGGGCAGCCCGGCGACGTGAGGCTCATGTCGACACGCACGGTGCCACCGTCCACGGCGACCTCGTACACGAGACCAAGATCCACGATATTGAGATTCAACTCGGGGTCTTTCACGCGCCGGAGCGCCAGCTTGGCCTGATCGGCGGTGATCACGCCGGGCGGCAAATCGGCGCCGGATTCGGCGGCCGATTCGGCCTCAGCGCTCGGGAGGTCCGGCTGTTCGCTCATGGCGTCGTGCGTGACGGGGTCCATGCCGAACTATAGTCGGTAGGGCAATCCCCGGTGCCCGGTTCGGGATCGCCGGGTCGGCGCCGAAGCACAGGGGCCGGGCTACTTCTTCGGCGGGCGCTTTTTCTTCGCGCTCTTCTTCGTTGCGCTCTTGGCCGACGACTGCGTGGGCGCCGATTTCCGGACGGTCGATTTCTTCGTGGATGAGGCCTTCGACTTGCTGGAGGCCTTCCCGGCGGACGGTCCTTTCGCCGAGGCGTTCTTCGACGCCGTCGTCTTCCCCGAGCTCTTCTTGGCAACCGCACGTTTGGCCGCAGCCCGCTTGGCGGCGGCCCGCTTGGCGGCGGCCCGCTTGG
>DCZC01000065.1:4571-10152 GCA_002331565.1 Gemmatimonas sp. UBA2094 | reverse complement strand
GCGCCGGGTGCACCGGCGGCGGCCCCCCGCAACGCCGCCGGGGCCAACGAACCGATCATCGGCGATCCGATCGGCGCCGACGGCCTCGCCATGGACCTGCGGCACGCGATGATTCCGTATACGGCCGACGAGCTCATCGCCATCGCCGAGCGCGAATACGCATTCAACGAGAACGAGGCGAAGAAGGCGGCACGGCAGATGGGCTTCGGCGACGACTGGAAGGCGGCGATGGAGAAGGTGAAGAACGCCTATGTGGAGCCGGGCAGGCAGCCCGATCTCATCCGCGATCTCGCCAACGAAGCCGAAGCGTTCTTCGGCAAGCACGACTGGGTCACCATCCCGGCGCTCGCCCGCGAAGACTGGCGCATGGAGATGCTGTCGCCCGAGCGCCAGCGCGTGAGTCCATTCTTCCTTGGCGGCGAGATGATCCTCGTGTCGTACCCCACCAACGACATGACGGATGACGAGAAGATGATGAGCATGCGGGGCAACAACCCGCACTTCTCACGGGCCACGGTGTTCCACGAACTCAATCCCGGACATCATCTGCAGGGGTTCATGAGTGCACGGTACAACACGCATCGCCGGTTGTTCAACACGCCGTTCTGGAACGAGGGAATGGCGCTGTACTGGGAGTTCTTCCTCTGGGATCACGATTTTCACGTGCGCCCGGAAGATCGCCTGGGCGCCCTCGCGTGGCGCATGCACCGCAGTGCGCGCATCGTGTTCTCGCTCAGCTTCCACTTGGGCAAGATGACGCCCGAGCAGTGCATCGAATATCTGGTGGACAAGGTGCCGTTCGAGCGCGCCAACAGCGAAGCCGAGGTGCGCCGCTCGTTCAACGGATCGTACTCGCCCATCTACCAGGCCGCGTACATGCTCGGCGGCCTGCAGCTCCGCGCGTTGTACAAGGAGCTCGTGATGAGCGGCCGCATGAAGGATCGTGAGTTCCACGATGCGCTGTATCGTGGTGGCCCCATGCCGATCGCGATGGTGCGCGCGCGCATTGCCGGTACCCCCCTCACACGCGACGGGGCCGCGCCGTGGCGGTTTGCCGAGCAGCTGCCGCCGCACCGCCCCTTCCCGGTGAAGTGACGCGCGAAGGGGGCCGCCGTCATCTCGACGCCGGCCCCCTTCGTGTTCGCGCGCGCGTCAGCCGAAGACCGGCGTGACCTCCATGTTGTGATAGATGAAGCTGTGCACGTCGGCCATCTCCTCGATCTGCTTGGTGAGCGAGGAGCTGCCGTGCCCCGACTTCGTTTCGATACGAATGAGCACCGGCGTGTCTCCGCCGTGCGCCGCCTGCAATCGCGCCGCGAACTTGAACGAGTGCGCCGGCACGACGCGGTCGTCGTGGTCGGCAGTGGTCACGAGCGTGGCGGGGTAGTCCACGCCGTCGCGCAGACGGTGCAACGGCGAATAGGCGTACAGGTAGCGGAAACCGTCCGCGTCGTCGCTCGATCCGTAATCGGCAATCCAGTTCCAGCCGATCGTGAAGGTGTGGAAGCGCAGCATATCCATCACGCCCACAGCCGGCAGCGCCACGCGCGCGAGCTCAGGGCGCTGCGTCATGATCGCGCCCACCAATAGCCCGCCGTTCGAGCCGCCCTGAATGGCGAGTCGCCCGCTTCGCGTATATCCGTGCGCGATGAGCCACTCGGCCACGGCGATGAAGTCGTCGAAGACATTTTGCTTCTTCTCCTTCATGCCGGCCTGGTGCCACCCCTCGCCGTACTCGCCACCGCCGCGGAGGTTCGCCTGTACGTACACGCCACCCTGCTCGAGAAACGACACGCGCAGGGCGCTGAACGCGGGGGGCAGGGACACATTGAACCCGCCGTACCCGTAGAGCAGGGTGGGATTGTTGCCGTCGAGCACCAGCCCTTTCTTCGCCACGATGAACGCCGGCACTCGCGTGCCGTCCTTGCTGGTCACGAAGACCTGCGTGGTCTCGAACTGCGACGGATCGAAGGGCAGCTCCACTGCGCGGTACACCGTGCTCGCGCCACGCGCGATGTCGTAGCGGTACACCGTGGCCGGCGCCGTGAAACTGGTGAACGTGTAGAACAGCTGCGTGGCGTCGTGTTCGCCGGCGAACCCCACGATGGTCCCGAGCCCGGGTAGCTCCACCTCGCGTTCGAACGTGCCGTCGAAACCGTACACGTGCACGCGGGAGGTGACGTCCTCGAGGTACTGGGCGAACAACCGGCCACCGGCCGTGCCGACGCCTTCCAGCGGCTCCTCACGCTCGGCGATTACGGTGGTCCACGCCGTTTCCGCCGGGTGCCTCGGGTCGATGCGCACGACGCGCTGATTGGGGGCGTGGCGGTTGGTGAGTACCAACAGCGCATCGCCGTCGTTCTCGAGCACCGTGAACTGATCGTCGAACTCCGTCCACACCGGCAGCCAGTCGCCGTGGGCCTCACGCAAGTCCTTCACGAGCAGCGCGTTGCCGTCCTTGCCTTGGCCGCGATCACTGATGGAGAGCACGGCGAAGCGCTCGTCCTCGGTGGTGCCCAGCACATGAAAGCGCTGGAGGCGGTCGGGGTCGTGATAGACCAGCCGGTCGCTGCTCTGCGGTGTGCCGAGCGCGTGGTAGAACACCTGATGGTCGTCGTTGCGGGCCGAGTAGGCCCCTTCGTCCTCGCCCGGCTCGGGATAGCGGCTGTAATAGAAACCGTCTCCATGCCAGGCGATGGCGGAGACCTTCACCCAGTCCACGGTGTCGGGGAGGATCTCGCGGGTCGCGAGGTCCAAGACGCGGATCTGCTGCCAGTCGGAACCGGCATGGCTCACCATGTAGGCGATGAACCGGGCCGCATGATCGAAGGTGAGACCGGCGACGCGGGTGGTCCCGTCGGGCGACAGGACGTTGGGGTCGAGGAGCACTTCCTCCTCACCATCCTCGCCCCGTTGGAGGTAGTACACGGCCTGGTTCTGCAGGCCGTCATTGCGGGCAAAGAGCAGCCAAGGGCCCTTCTGCTCCGGGGCGGAGCTGCGGGGGTAGTCCACGAGCTGGGTCATCCGGCGTCGCAAGTCGTCCCGGAACGGGATTCGGTCAAGATACCCGAACGCCAGGCGATTCTGTGCCGCCACCCATTCGGCGGTCTCGTCGGACAGGTCGTCCTCGAGCCAGCGATAGGGGTCGGGGACCGCGGTCCCGTGGTAGCGGTCGACCTGGTCGGATTTCCGGGTCGGAGGATAGGGCAGGGCAGGCATGCCGCAGTCTACTGGAGCGGCCGGTTAGTCAAAAGCAGGGCCAGCCGCTGGACCGTCCCCCTACCACGCAACCCCGGGCGCAGATATGTTTCGAAGCTTCCCCTGAATGTGGGGAGGAGTTTCAGTCCCTCGGCCGGTCCGCAACCGCGGTCCCGCCAGGTGGCGATGCCACGTCGATTCGGCCGGAAGAATTCGCTTCCGTGTCCACGTCCTGGCCTCTCGCACCGGTCGCATCCCGGATCGCGCGCCTCACACGGCGAGCGGCGGGTCGCCGGATCCGCAGCACCACAAAACGGGCCAGCTCTCCCGGCCCCGGAGTTACCATGCATCCGTTTATCGAAACCCAGAAAGAGTGGATGAAGGAAGTCGCCCCGTTCCGCGCCGGTGACACGGTGCGCGTGAACGTGCGCGTGAAGGAAGGCGACAAGGAGCGTATCCAGGCTTTCGAAGGGGTGTGCATTGCCCGTCGTGGTGCCGGCGTGAGCGAGACCTTCACGGTCCGCAAGGTGTCGAACGGCGTGGGCGTGGAGCGTATCTTCCCGGTGCACAGCCCGATGCTCGCCGAAATCGTGGTGGTGCGTCGCGGTGTGGTTCGCCGTGCCAAGCTGTACTACCTGCGCGACGTGACGGGCAAGGCCGCCCGCATCAAGGAGCGCAAGGTCGTCCGTCCCGCCAAGTAAGGCGCACAGGACAGCGCACCGGTGGCTCGTTGGAGCCCCATCGAGCGGACGCTGCGTGAGCAGTACGGACCGCTGCTGGCCGGTGTGGACGAAGTCGGACGGGGCCCCCTAGCGGGCCCCGTTGTCGCTTGTGCCGTAGTCATGCCGCCCGACAGGCGCGCCATCGCCGGCGTCAACGATTCCAAGCAGCTCGATCACGCCACGCGCGTCGAACTTGCCGGCCGCATTCGCGAGCAGGCCCTCGTCATCGCCGTCGGCGCCGCGAGCGCCCGTGAAGTCGACCGCATCAACATCTACCATGCCACGGTGCTCGCCATGCGCCGGGCGCTCGCACGTGTGCCGGTGCGCCTCGGGCAGTCGCCGCACCACGTGCTGGTCGACGGCAAGCCGCTGCGCACTCTCGGCGTCGAACACACCGCCGTGGTGAAGGGCGATGCCAAGTGCTACGCCATCGCGTGTGCCAGCATCGTCGCCAAGGTTACGCGCGACCGGCTCATGACCGCACTCGCCCGGCGATACCCGCACTTCGGATGGGAGCGCAACAGTGGGTATGGCACCGTGTTGCATCGCCACGCCCTCGCGGAACACGGGCTCACGGCGCATCATCGTCGAAGCTTCTGTCTCGACGAACAGGTCTCCCTCGTGTTCGGCGACGTCACATCCCCCGCGGTCACGCAGGCATTCTCCGATGAATGACAGCACGGCATTCCCGCAGGTGTTCGCTCCCGGCCTGCTGAACGGGCAGGTCGCGCTTGTCACCGGTGGCGGCACCGGTATCGGCCTCGGCATCTCCGAACTGCTCGCCGAGCTGGGGGCGCATGTGGTGATCGCCAGCCGGAAACCGCAGCACCTCAACGCGGCCCTCGCCGCCATCACGGCCCGCGGGCATCGGGCGAGTGTCGTGCCACTCGATGTGCGTGATCCGGAACAGGTGAAGGCCGTCGTGGATGGCGTGGCATCTGCACACGGGCGCATCGATCTCCTCGTGAACAACGCGGCCGGCAACTTCTACGCCCCCAGTGCGACGCTCTCGCCCAATGCGTGGAAGGCGGTGGTGGAGATCGATCTCTACGGTACCTTCTACTGCTCGCAGGCGGTGTATCCCATCATGGCCAGGCAGGGTGGCGGGCGCATCGTGAGCACGAGCATGACGCTGCACTATCGCGGCTGGCCACTCATGGCGCACGCGACGGCGGCCAAGGCCGGGGTCGATGCGCTCACGCGAACGCTCGCCGTAGAGTGGGCGCCGCAGCGCATTCGCGTGAATGCCATCGCGCCGGGCCCCATTCCCACCGACGGGGTGCGCAAGGCGTTCACGCCGCCCGCCGACAGCGGTGTACCCGACGTGTTCGCCGCCGCCGAGGAGAAGATGGCCGAGTATGCGCGCAAGGGCATTCCGCTTGGCCGGTGGGGGACGCCGCGCGATATCGCCAACATGGTGGCGTTCTTGGCGTCACCGGCCGGTGACTGGATAACCGGCGGCATCTTCGTGGTGGACGGCGGGGAATGGCTGGCGAAGACTCAGCCGTGATGCCCGAGTGCCTCCAAGCGACGACCTTCGAACGAGAAAGCGGAGCCCGCATACGCGAGCTCCGCTTCTGTTTGCGATGACCGGGGTGGGGATCGAACCCACGACCTACGGATTAAAAGTCCGCTGCTCTAACCAGCTGAGCTACAGCCCC
>DCZC01000065.1:0-4436 GCA_002331565.1 Gemmatimonas sp. UBA2094 | reverse complement strand
GGATTAAAAGTCCGCTGCTCTACCGACTGAGCTACCCGGTCGACCATGTCGTACGCAGGAAGAATCATCGGTTGGGCGGGAGCGGTCAACTGCTCCCGCCCCTCCGGTTACTTCTTCAGCATCGCTTCGCGGGCCGCACGGAATTCGTTGCCCGCGCGCCACTCCGGGAACTTCGCCGCGTTCCCCACGCGGTACCCCATGGTGAGAAACAGTGCGAGGTCCTGCACGGCGCCGGTGAGGTCCCACCCCGCCTTGATCTCGTCCTGCGGCGCGTGGTAGTCGTTGGCGGTGTACTCCTCGCGCATCTTGAGCCCGTACCCGGCGGGCTTGCCGATCACCTCGATGCCCGCTTCGGCATAGAACGCCGGCACGCCCTGCTTGGCGAAGTTGAAGTGGTCGGAGCGGTAGTAGAAGCCCTTCTCCGGCTCGGCATCAGGCTTAAGCACGCGGCCCTGCGCCGTCGCGACGGCCTGCGCGTAGTCATCCAGTTCGGAGTTGCCGAGTCCGATCACGGTGAGATCACGCGTGGGCCCCCACAGGCTCAACATGTCCATGTTGATATTCGCGATCGTCTTCGCGAGCGGATACAGCGGCACCATGGCGTAGTACGCCGCACCCAGCAGCCCCTGTTCTTCGGCGGTCACGGCGAGAAAGACGATGGAACGCTTCGGTGGCGTCTTCATCGCCTTGAACGCCTTCGCGAGCACGAGCAGCCCCGCAGTGCCGGTGGCATTGTCGGCGGCGCCGTTGTAAATGGAGTCGCCCTTCACCGGCGTGCCGATACCGAAGTGATCCCAGTGGGCGGAGTACACCACGACCTCGTTTTTCAGCGCCGGATCACTGCCGTCCAGCTTCGCGACCATGTTGCGTGACGCCACTTCGCGGAGCGTGTTCTGCAACGTCACCGAAGCGGTGACGCCGAGCGGCACCGGCTTGAACGCCGGCGTCGCGGCCTCCGCCTTGAGCGCGTCGAAGTTGCGCCCCGCCATCGCGAACAGGGCCTTCGTCTGCTCGAGCGTAATCCATCCTTCCACCGCGGCACGCGACATGTTCCGGTCGGGCGCGACCAGATCGAACTGCTCGGCAGTCTTCCCCTGCACCACGGTGAACGGATAGCCGGCGGCCTCGGTCTCATGCACGAGTAGCACGCCCGCCGCCTTGTGCTTGATGGCCTGCTCGTACTTGTAGGTCCAGCGCCCGTAGTACGTCATGCGCTTGCCGCCGAACCGTGCGGTATCGGCGAGCGGCGGGTCGTTCACGAGCATGACCAGTGTCTTGCCGGCCACGTCGAGACCCTTGAAGTCGTCCCACTGGAACTCGGGGGCCTCGGTACCGTACCCCACGAACACGAGTTCCGACTTGTCGAGTGAGGCGGTGGGTTCCACATGCTTGGTCCACGCCACGTAATCGTCGCGCCACGTGAGCGCGCGGGTGGTACCGCCCGTCGCGAATGTCATGGTGGGCGCGTTGGTCACCGTGATGCCGACGAGCGGCACCCGCTGCACATACGTACCGTCCGGGTTGCCCGGTGCCAGGCCCAAGGCCTTGTACTGGCGTTCGAGATACGCGGCGGTGCGGTCTTCCCCGAGCGTGCCGGGCTGACGGCCCAGCAGGCTGTCGGCCGCGAGCACGCGCACGTGCTGCATGAGCGTAGCCGTGTCGAGCGCCGCGATGGCCTCGGCCGGCACGGTATCAGTGTTGATGACGGCGGCGCTCGAAGCACCGGTCGTGTCTGACGAGCCGGTACCGCACGCCATCGCCAGCAGCGCTGCGACTGCCATGGCGAGGGGATAACCGGGTGTCCGGTGCAGAGCGTGTCGAAGCATGGATCCCGCCGGAAAGGGTGGAAGGCGAAATATGCATGGGGGCCGCCCGACGGGTTTATCTTTGGGCATGGTCTGCTTGCATGTGTGTAGACGGGCGTCCGTGGCCGCCGTGGTGCTGAGTGTGGCCGGCGCCCTGCCGCTTTCCGCCCAACTGGGCATCGGGGCGCGACCGCCTCAGGACACGGCCCCCACGACGGTGTCGCCGGCGTCGCCGCGGGCCGCGGTGCAGGAGTTCCTGCGTCAGGCCAATACGGGCGACTGGAACAAGGCAGCGGAGTTCCTGTCGGTCCCGGCCGCCAAGCGCGAGCGCGCGCCGCTGCTGGCCCGGCGGTTCAAGACGGTCATCGACCAGCGACTGGCGCTCGACCTGTCCACGCTGTCACCGCTGGTCAGTGGCGACACGCTCGATGGCGATCTCACCGGCGACCGTTTGGCCGAGTTGTCCGGGCCCGGCGGACGCAGTGAGCCATTGCGGCTCGTGCGTCTCGCCGGCCCACCGGTGCATTGGGTGTTTTCGCAGGCCACCGTCAATCAGATCGACGGCTGGTACGAAGCGCTGGGGAGCCCCTGGGTGCGTGAGCGTGTGCCGCGTACGCTGCTGGGCGAAGGCCCGTTCAACGTGTACTGGTGGCAGTGGATCGGGTTGGGGATCGGCCTCCCGGTGCTCGTGTTGCTGGCGTGGGTGCTCGGCGCCGTATTGCGCAACATGCTCGGGCGCCTCGCCAAACGCACCGTCACCAACTGGGACGATGTCCTGTTGGAGAACCTGCGCGGTCCCTTCCGGCTGTGGGCCGCGGCGCTCGCCGCCACGCCGCTCTTCGGCGTGCTCGCGCTCAATCCCCGCGTGAGCGGCTTTCTCGACGATAGTGCTCGCGGCCTCACGCTCCTCGCGCTCTTCTGGGTGCTGCTTCGTCTCATCCGCATCGCCCAGAACCGCCTGCAACATGCCGCGTGGGACACGGGGCAGGGGGCGCAGGCCCGTACGCTCGTCCCGCTGCTCGGCAATTTCCTTCGCGTCGCACTGGCCATCATCGCGCTGCTGGTGGCCCTCGCGCAGTTCGGCTACCCGGTGGGCACGCTGCTCGCCGGTCTCGGGATCGGCGGTATTGCCGTGGCGCTCGCGGCGCAGAAGACGGTGGAGCATCTCTTCGGCAGCGTAAGTCTCGCGGCCGACAGGGCGTTCCGTGTGGGTGACTGGGTGCGCGCCGGTACCACCGAAGGGGAAGTGCAGCGCATCGGCCTGCGCAGTACGAGCTTCCGCACCATCGATCGCACCGTCGTGCGCGTGCCCAACGGGCGACTCGCCGACGAGCGCATCGAGACCTTCGGGGAGCGCGATCGCATTCTGTTGCGCACCGACATCGATCTTACCTACGACACCACGCCCGAGCAGATCACCGCCATCCGTGACGCGCTCGACGCGGCGCTCCGGGCGCATCCGAAGATCTGGCCCGACACCGTGCGCGTGCACGTGGTGGCATTCACCGACTCGGCTATCCGGCTCAACGTGGTGAGCTGGTTCCAGACAACGGAGTGGAACGAGTTTTTGCGCATCCGTCACGACATGCTGATGCAGTTCATGCGGATCATCGGCGATAAGGGCGCGGCCTTCGCGTACCCGTCGCGCACGGTGTACCACGTCACGCAATCGGGGCAGCCGGCCCCGCCGATCGACGGATGACCGGACTCGCCGACCTGTTGACGCTGGCGGGATTCGCGCAGGTGGACGTGCCTGTACAGGCCCCGCCCGTGGTGGCCACGGAACTCGCGGCCACGCTGCTGCAGGGGGCCATCACCACCGGCGTGGCGGTGCTCTGTGCGCATCTCTTCGTGCGCTATCGCCGCCCGTGGTTCGGCTGGTTCGCCCTCGCGTGGGGCGTCTATGTGGCGCGGCTGCTCTGCATCCTGAGCTTCCTGCTCTCGGGACAGCGCGTGTGGCTGTACTGGCATCAGGTAACGACCGGGTGGACGGCGCTGGCGTTGCTGTGGGCGGCGCTGGTGTTCCTGCGGCAGCCACGGGCGCGACCGGCGTATCTGCTGCTCGCACTCTTCCCGCTGACGTGGTCGTACATCGCCATTTATGTACTCGACCACTTCCTGTGGGCTGCACTGCCCGCCGTGCTGTTCCTGAGTGGGGCAACCGCCTGGACCGGGTGGGTGTTCTTCCGGCATTACGCGATCACGGGCTCCATGGGGGCCCGGTTGCTGGCCATGTCGTTCGCGCTGTGGGGGCTGCACCATCTCGACTACCCGTTCCTGCGGGCCCAGGGGGCGTGGACGCCGTGGGGTTATTACCTCGACATCAGCTTCGAGTTGCTCGTCGCGGCGGGACTGGTGCTGCTCGTACTCGACGATCTGGGGCGCGGCGTGCGCGCTTTGTCGGCGTTGTCGGGTGATCTGCAGCGGCGCACCAACGACACGCAGCCGCTCGACGTGCTGCTGTCGCGGCCGCTCGCCCTCTCCGGTGTGCGCGGGACGGCGATGTACCTGTTCGACCCGCCGCGCGGCGCCGCGGACGACGGCGACGCGGGTGACGACGAACTGCCGGTTGAAACGCTCGACCGTGTCCTCGAAGCGGCCCGTCGCTCCGCGGTCACCGCGCCGCCGGAA
>DCZC01000114.1:5269-5614 GCA_002331565.1 Gemmatimonas sp. UBA2094 | reverse complement strand
GCCGCAGACGTCGGCCAAACCCGGCTGGAAGTGGTCGATCGACAGTGTAAGGAGCGTGGTGAGCGAGGTGCGGGCCGGGCGTTCGTTGCTGCCGGCGAAGTGGCCGGGCGGGGCCAAGGCCGCTGTCCTGCTCTCGTTCGACGTGGACAACGAAACCATTGCCGTGCGCTACGGTGAGCCCACCGTGGGCTCGCTCGCCGAGATGCAGTACGGCGCGCGCGTGGGGCTGCCGCGCATCCTCAAGCTGCTCGACCGGCACAAGCTGCCCGCGTCGTTCTTCATTCCCAGCGTGAGCCTCGGCCTCACGCCGAGCATGGCGACCGACATCAAGGCCAGCGGCCGCCA
>DCZC01000114.1:4899-5081 GCA_002331565.1 Gemmatimonas sp. UBA2094 | reverse complement strand
GAAATTGCGGTGCACGGGTGGATCCACGAGCTCAATACCACCCTCCCGGATTCCGCCGAACGGGCCCTGCTCAAGAAGGCAATTGCGGAACTCACGGAACTCACGGGCAAGAAGCCGGTGGGCTACCGCGCGCCGAGCTGGAACTTCAGCCCCAATACGCTCGACATCGTGCGCGAGCTCGG
>DCZC01000114.1:2426-4748 GCA_002331565.1 Gemmatimonas sp. UBA2094 | reverse complement strand
ACTTCGACGATGCGCTCGACATCGTGCGCGAGCTCGGGTTCCGCTACGAGAGCTCGCTCATGGCCGATGACGCGCCGTACGAGCTCAACCAGCGGGGCAAGCCTACCGGACTCGTCGAACTGCCGGTGCAGTGGATTCTCGACGACGCGCCGCTGTTCGACCCGCGCGGTGAACGCTACATGAATCCGCGTGACGTGGCGCGCGTGTGGATGGACGAGTTCGACAAGGCGTTTGACGAAGGCGGCATGGTGGTGCTCACGCTGCATCCGCACGTGTCGGGGCATCGTTCGCGCATCGTGGCGCTCGAGCAGTTCATCGCGCATGTGAAGCAACGTGCCGGGACCCAGGTCTGGTGGGCCACGCACGCCGAGGCCGCCGAGTACGTGCGGGCGCAGGCCAAGCTGGGTGAACCGCGCGACCGGTAGGGTTCATGGTGCACGCGCTCTCGTTCACGCGGCTGCGGCAGCGGTATCTCGAGGATTCATGCCCGGGAGGGCCCGGTGGGACACCGGCGCTCACGCGGGCCCTCGAGCACATCGGGTGGCAGGCGGTGCGTGACCCCTCGCCGGAGGAGCTGGCACAGCATCTCGTACTGCTGCTCGACGCGTGCGTGCACGAGCATCGTGACCTCATGGTGCTGACCGACGGTATCGCCATGGCGCTGCGCGATACCGGACCGTTGCTCGACGGTGGCCTGCCGCCGGCGCAGGCGTACATCCCCGCGGCGGAAGAACTGCTGCACCGTTATGTGGCCGACGATGGCGCACCGCGCCAGGCGCCACTCGCGTTTTTCTGAGTCGTCCGTTTCCTCACTCCCGGAGTTTTCATGCGTCGTTTGTCCAATACGGGTCGTACGTGGTGGCGCAGTGCGGTGGCCGCCTGCGTCGTGGTGATGCCGGCGGTGGTGCACGCCCAACCGGCAACCGCCGTCTACAAGCTCGGCTCGCTGTCGCCGTTCCAGCAGTTCACGCGCGAGATCTACAAGGAGCTCGTAGAGATCAACACCGGCGTGGAGACCGGCAACATCACCACCGCCGCCAAGGCCATGGCGGCGCGCTTCAAGGCGGCGGGTATCCCCGACGCGGACATCTTCGTGGGCGGGCCGCGCCCCGAGAAGCACAACGTGGTGGCGCGTATTCGCGGCAAGGGCGCACCGGGTGCCCTCAAGCCGTTGCTGCTTCTCGCGCACATCGACGTGGTGGAGGCGCTCAAGGCCGACTGGTCGCCCGACCTCGATCCGTTCGTCTTCACCGAGCGTGACGGCTACTACTACGGGCGCGGGACGGCCGACGACAAGGCGATGGCCTCCATCTTCGTCGCCAACGTGTTCCGCATGAAGCAGGAGGGTTTTGTGCCCGACCGCGACATCATCATCGCGCTCACGGCCGACGAGGAGAGCGGCCCGGCCAACGGCGTCGACTGGCTCATCAAGAACCACAAGGCGCTGGTGGATGCCGCGCTCGTGATCAACGAAGGCGGTGGCGGCACGCTGCGCGATGGCAAGCCGCTGTTCAACGGCATTCAGGCGGCCGAGAAGGTCACCACCAACTTCACGCTGCGCGTGACCAACAAGGGTGGCCACTCTTCCGTGCCGCGTGACGACAACGCCATCACGCAGCTCGCCGACGGTCTGGCGAAGATGGGGCGCTACAAGTTCACCGTGAAGCTCAACGAGGTCACGCGCGCGTTCTTCTCGCAGACCGCGGCGCAGGAGGAGCCGGCCATGGGCCGCGCAATGTCGGCGCTGGTGAAGAATCCCGCCGATGCCGCCGCCATTGCCACAGTCACGGCCGACCCCCGCTACAACAGCATGTTGCGTACCACCTGCGTGGCCACGGAACTCAAGGGCGGACACGCCACGAACGCGTTGCCGCAGCTGGCCGAAGCCAACGTGAACTGCCGTATCTATCCGACGGAATCGGCGGAATCGGTGCGCGCGGAGCTGGAGAAAGCGATCGGCGATACCAACGTGAAGGTGATCATCCGCAGCCAGCGCCCCAGTACGCCCGCATCGGCGCTGTTGCCGGAGGTAATGGACAACGTCACCCGCATCACCAAGGACATGTGGGGCGCCATGCCCATCATTCCCACCATGAGCACCGGTGCCACGGACTCGCGCTTCTTCCGGGCCATCGGCGTTCCGGCGTTCGGGGTGTCCGGCTTGTTCAGCGATCCCACGGTGGATGCCCGCGCGCATGGCCGCGACGAACGCATGGCCGTGAAGAGCTTCTTCGAAGGGCAGGAGTTTCTGTATCGCCTGACGAAGGCGTTGACCACCACGCCGGTGCGTCAGTAATCACGGCGTACGGTCGTGACTCACTC
>DCZC01000114.1:0-2114 GCA_002331565.1 Gemmatimonas sp. UBA2094 | reverse complement strand
TTGGCCACCAACAACCCGCCCAGCAGGAAATACACCGCGCCCACGGCCATGAACAGCGCGAAGCTGGCGAGTGCCGCGATGCCGCCGAAGACCAGTTGGTCGCGCGGCTTGGGCGGCGAGGTTGGCGGGTCGGTGGCCATGAACCCGGCGAAGAAGAGCGCCATGTGCACGTCGGGCGCCCGATAGAGCTCGGCGACGTGCGCGGGGTCGCCGACGAACGCGGCGATGGTGGCCAGCGTGAAGTGCACGCCAAGGAAGGCGAACACCAGTGGCAGCTTGTTGAGCCGCCAGGTGATGAAGCCGCCGGTTGCGAGCACCGCCGCGATCCACGGTGTGGGCAACTCGGGGAGCGCCCCCCACCAGTTCTGCCCGGTGTCGAACAGGTAGTAGCTCGCCACCAGGGCGGCGGCGGCGGGGTTGAGCACATTCGCGCGCTTCACGCGCAGCGCATGCTTGGCCGCGATGCCCACGGCGGCCGTCGCGGCGGCGATGGGCCAGGCCACGTGCGGGCTGAGCACCAGTCCCACGAGCCATCCCGTGAGCATCGCGCCGTCGGGCACGCTCCACGCGCCGTCGCGCCACCGGATGAGGGGCAGGTCGAGCAGCATCGCCACGGCCACCGCGGCGACGAGTCCGGGGGCTATGAGTGCCCACCCGCTGTGCTGCGCCGCCGGGATGGTGAGCAGCGCGAGAATGCCCGTGAACAGGCCCTTCGGCGAGCGAAGCCAGCGCGGGGCGTGATGGAAGAGGCCCACGGTGGGTGACGCGACAGCGGGTGCGTGCATGGGTGGGTCAGACGAGAGTGAAACGTGAGCGGCCCCAGCCAGTCACGGAAACCCGTGTGCCGTCGGGAGCAATCAGCAGCGCGTCGACGCCTTGTGCTGCCAGCAGTGGGACTGCGCGCTCCATGCCCATGACGAATGCGGCTGTGCTCAGGGCGTCGGCGATCACTGCCTGTGGCGCGACGACCGTGATACCGGCCATCCCGGTTGCACTGACGGGGCGGTCGGCGGTGTGCCCGTGGGCGAGTGCCTGGGGCACGAGCAGATGATGGCCGTTGGCCGTGCAACGCCGATAGCCACCGCTCGTGCATACGGCGTACTCCGGTGCGTCGACCTCCACGGTCGCCACCGTGCCGGAGGGGGCCAGCGGGTCGGTGATGGCCGTCCGCCATGGTCGCCCGCGCGCATTGCTGCCACGACAGAGCAGATCCCCCCCGGCGACGAGGCAGCACTCGGCCACGCCGGCCATGGCCCGCGCCGCGAGGTCTAGCGCGAAGCCCTTGGCTACGGCTCCGAGGTCGAGCAGCAGCGGGCGGCGCAGACGGACACGCACGGTCGCCTCGTCGAACTCCACATCGCGCCAGTCAGCGTGCGTGCCGCTAGGGACGGCCGGGACCGTGCGACCGGTCTGCCACTCGGTGTCGAATCCCATGGCGAAAAGCGCCGCGCCCACGGTGGGGTCGAAGGCGCCGTCACTCGCGTGGGCCACGCCGATGGCCACGCGCAGCACCTCGAAGAGCAGCGGCGAGACCGCAACCCACTCCGGCGCGGCGCGACACAACCGCGAGAGCTCGGAGGACGGGTCGAAGCGCGAGCATGCCGCCTCGACGAGCCGGAACCAATCGAAGGCCTTGGCGGCGAGCGATGGCGCATTGGAGTGCGCACCAACGATCTGCACCGACACCGTGGTGCTCATCGCGGTGCTCACGAACTCGTATAGCGACTGCTCCTGCTCCGTTACGGGGGCGTGGGCCACGCGATTACGGTTTGGCCGTCTTGAGCGCTTCGACCACGGCGTAATAGAACGCGTTGGCGCTTTCGGTGGCGCCGGACACGTTGTCCACTTCAGGGCTCTGCCGCTCGACGACCTGCGGCTGCAGCTGCGCGATCCACGAGCACGAATAGCGCGTGAGGCAGCGACTGATGGCGGCGGCGGTGATGCGTCCCTTTTCGATGATCACCGTCGCTTCGATGTCGCCGTGTCGCGAGGTGCCCCATCCGGAGAAGGTGCCATCCTTCCACTTCGCCCCCGATCGGGTGGCCGACTCGGCGGCCGCCGGTGCATCGCTGCCCATGGTGGGCGTGGGCGGTGTCGCCACGGACGCCGCCGCA
>DCZC01000003.1:3944-4203 GCA_002331565.1 Gemmatimonas sp. UBA2094 | reverse complement strand
CGGCGCTGGCTCCCTCCTGCGGATCCGTCATCGTGTCCTCGTGCGGCACTCGTAGCTCGGCGGCCGTGACCACGGCCGCTGGGACGAAAATCTAGTCGCCAGGCACGCGTTCGCGCGGGGTGCTGCGTTGTTCAGTACGTTATGGCCGTTGCTCCTCCCCACGAACCCGAGAGGCCGTGATCGTGCACCGACTCCGCCCACACTCCGCCCCACGCCGCGCCGCGACGCTGGCCGGCCTGCTGCTCCTCACTCCCCTTTA
>DCZC01000003.1:0-3805 GCA_002331565.1 Gemmatimonas sp. UBA2094 | reverse complement strand
GCCGCGCCGCGACACTGGCCGGCCTGCTGCTCCTAACTCCCCTTTGTGCCAGCGCTGCCGAGGCACAGACTGCGCAGGCCCCTGGTACACAGGCTGCCGCGCGCGCCGCGGATCCGCTCGCCGACGAAGGCTACGTGAAGCCCCCCGAGGCGATCGCCCGACTGGTTGCCGCGCCGCGTGAGCGCAATGCGAGCTATACCACGCCAAGCCCGGGCGCGCGCACGTTCTTCATGCGCGCCGTGAGCGACGGGCTACCACAGCTGCGCTACGTGGGCAAGGCGCACCACAATCTTGGTGGGTTGCAGATCGATCAGCAGGGCAATCGCGAACGCGCCCTCACCATGCGCAGCGCCGCCGGGATCGAGGTGACGGAATGGGCCACGGGCCGCAAGGTGACTGTCGCCCTGCCGCCCGGTGCACGCGTGGCGTCGCCCACCTGGTCGCCTGATGGCAGCCAGATCGCCTTCTTCGCGCTGTTCGATGATGCCACGCAGCTCTGGGTGGCCGACGCGGCGACGGGCAAGGCCCGCGCCGTCAGTGGGCGCAACGTACTGGCCACCACGGTCACGCAGCCCGAGTGGACCGCCGACGGCGTGTCCCTCGTGACGGTGCTCGTGCCTGAGGGCCGCGGCCCCGAACCGAAGGAACCAGCACTCGCGACCGGCCCCATGGTGCGGCTCAATGAGAACAACAAACTCAAGACGCGCACCTACGCCGACCTCGTGATGTCACCCTACGAGAAGGAACTGCTGGCGTATCACATCACCGGGCAGCTGGCGGTGATCAACACGAAGACGAAGGCCACGCGGAAGGTCGGCGCCCCCGCCCTCATTCGCGCGATCGATCCGTCTCCAGATGGGCTGTACCACAAGATCACGTGGGTCGAGAAGCCATTCTCCTATGCCCTTCCGGTGGTGTCGTACGGCGCGCGCGACGTGGTGCTCGACTCCATGGGCACCCTTGTGCGCGAAGTGGCGAAGCGTCCCATGCGTGAAAGCGACGATCCCTCCGATCCGATGGGTGGCCGCGCCCGGACTGGGACAGACACCAGCAAGCGTGACATCAAGTGGCATCCCGCCGGTGGCCTGTTGTACCTGCAGGTGGCGTCGGCCCGTCGCACCGGCGGGAATGGTGCGGCCAACACGGCGAGTGCCGCGCGCATGGACAGCGCCGCCGCCCCGCGCCGCAACGACCGCGTGATGCACTGGAAGGCGCCGTTCGACTCCACCAGCGCCAGCGCCCTCTACGAAACGGCCAACCGCATCACCGCCACGCGATTCAATGATGCCGGCACCATTCTCTTCGTGACCGAACAGGGGATGGCCGGCACCTTCGAACAGGCCGTGTTCCTCACCGAGAACAACACCAAGTACACGGTGATCACGCCGCGCCGCGGTGCCGACACCACGCAGGTGCGCGGCGGATTCGGCGGCCGCAATGCCGACGGACTCGTGACCCGCCCCGGCAGGACGGGCGCGCCCGTAGTGATCGTGTCCACCGACGGCAAGTTCGTCTTCCGCATCGGAACCGCCCCCGACACGGCCAAGGCGCAGAACACGTGGGTGGAGAAGATCGAGATCAAGACGGGCAGCATCGCGCGCCTCTACGAAAGCGATGCGAGCCTCGTGGAAACCATCTCCGCGCCGCTCGACGATGATTTCACCAGGGTCGTCATTCAGCGCGAGGGTGCCACCATGGTCCCGCAGTCGTACGCGCTCACGCTCGCGAACAAGCAGGTGAAGCAGCTCACGAGCAACGTGGACGTTATGCCGGAACTGTCGGCGGCGGTGAAGAAGACGGTGATCGCGCGCCGCGCCGACGGCTACCAGTTCAACGTGAAGGTCACCCTCCCCGCCGGCTACAAGGACGGGACGCGCCTCCCCGCGATGTTCTGGTTCTATCCGTACGAGTACGACAACCAGGCGGGCTACGATCGTGCCGCTGCGCAGAACGCCGCCCGCGAGCGTCGCTTCCCCACCTACGGGCCTCGCTCCCTCGCGTTCCTGGTCACGCAGGGCTACGCCGTCGTCGAACCCGACGCGCCGATCTTCGCCAGCGAAGGACAGCTGCCGAACGACAACTACGTGGTGGACCTGCGGAACAATCTGTCGGCCATCATCGACGCGCTCGACACGCTGGCCATCATCGACCGCCATCGCCTGGGGCTCGGCGGGCATAGCTACGGCGCCTTCAGCACCGTGAACGCCATGGTGCACACGCCGTTTTTCAAGGCCGGGATCGCCGGTGACGGCGCCTACAACCGCACGCTCACGCCGAACGGGTTCCAGAGCGAGCGCCGCGACCTGTGGCAGGGGCGCCAGACGTACCTCGAGATGTCGCCATTCCTCTATGCCGACCAGCTCAACGGCGCCCTGCTCATGTACCACAGTACCGAAGACCAGAATGTGGGCACCGACCCCATCAACTCGGTACGCATGTACCACGCACTGATGGGGCTGGGCAAGACGACGTCACTGTATATGTACCCCTACGAAGACCACGGCCCGATCGCCCGGGAAACCGTGCTCGATCAGTGGGGCCGCTGGGTGGCGTGGCTCGACAAGTACGTGAAGAACGCGAACGCGCCGAAGAAGCCGGCGGCGATGTAGCCCGTCGAGGCCGCAAAACGCAGGGGGCAGGGAGCAGCGATGTCTGCTCCCTGCCCCCTGCGTTTTATTGCGTGTTCCCTACTCGGCAGGTCACGGCACGATCACCTTCGGTTTCGCCGGCTTGGTGCCGTTGAGACGAGGCCGCGGACCGTTACCCACTTCCACGGCGATGTCCTTTATGTAGTTGGCGATGCGCGCGTAGTGGGGATAGTCGATCCACTCCGGCTCGTCGGTACGCTGATGATAGTCGCCGTGCAGCCCCGTGAAGAAGAACGCGATGGGGACGCCCTGCTGCGCGTAGCGATAGTGATCGCTGCGGCCGTAGATGTTGTTGTAACCGGCCCACGAGCTGGGCTCGTCGAACCGGTAGTCGAGCGCGAGCGGCTTTGCCTGCTTCTTGTTCACCGCCGCTACCGTTTCCCCCAGATCCTTCGAATCGAACAGCGAGCCGATCACGCTCACGTAGTCGTCGCTGCCTCCCGGCAGGTCTTCGCTGCGGCCGCGGCCGATCATGTCGATATTGAGCTGCGCCACGATGGAATCGATGGGCACGGTGGGGTTGCGCGTGAAGTGCGCGGCGCCGAGCAGCCCCGCCTCCTCGCCCGTGTGCCAGACGAACAACATGGAGCGCTTGGGCTTCACGGGCATGGCCATGATCGCCTCGGCGATTTCGAGCACCCCCATGGACCCCGACCCATCGTCGTCGGCGCCGTTGTTGATGGAGTCGAGACGCGGCGTGGGATAGAGCCTGCGGATGCTGTCCATGTTCACGCGGATCTGGGCGATCTGCTCCGGGCCCAACGGCTTCATCTCGTTGGCGAGCAGCATGCGGTTGCGCGCGATGCTGAACGCTTTGAGTGAATCCTTGTCCACGGGAGTGGTGACGCCCACATGATCGTTGTGGGCCCCGATGGCGACGAACTGCGCCTTGAGCTTCGGGTCGCTGCCAGGGATGATGCCGATCACATTGCGCGCCCAGTCGGTGGGCAACTCGACGAAATCGAGTGCGGCCGTGACGGTGCCGCCGCGCGCGCCCGGGGCAAGCGCTTCGACCGGTTGCCCCTTGAACAGCTGCGACGCCGCCTCCCTGGTGAGGCGGAACTGCGCCTGCGGCTGCAGCGCCGCGAGTTCGCGCTTGAGCAGCGTGATCGAATCGGCAGGACCGGCGTTGCCATTGGCCGCGCCGCCACGTGCGG
>DCZC01000012.1 GCA_002331565.1 Gemmatimonas sp. UBA2094 | reverse complement strand
TGATGGAAACCAAGTTCGCGATCGCGGCCGACGGCACGCGCGTGGATGAGGCGGGGCTCAAGTACGACGTGAACGACTTCGACCTCTGGGCTATCGAGGCGGGGCTTCAACTCAAGGAAAAGAACGGCAACGCCGGTGAAGTCGTCGCCATCTGCCTCGGCCCCGACTCGGCGCAGGAGCAGATCCGCAAGGCGCTCGCGATGGGGGCCGATCGCGGCGTGTTGTTGCAGGCTGCGTCGGTGCCGGCGGACGGTCTCGCCGTGGCCCGTGCGCTGGCGGCGGAGCTGAAGGAAGGCGGCTACGACCTCGTGCTCATGGGCCGCATCGCCATCGATTCGATGAATCAGATGACGGGCCCGATGGTGGCGGAGCTGCTCGATCTGGCCTGCGTGACCAACGTGTGCAAGCTGGAGATCAGCGGCGGCACCGGTCGCGCAGAGCGTCAGCTGGAGGGCGCGAGCGAAGTGGTGGAGTTCCCGCTCCCTGCGCTGCTCACCATCGACGACGGGCTCAACAAGGAACGGCTGCCGAGCCTCAAGGGCATCATGGCGGCCAAGAAGAAGCCGCTCGACGTGAAGCCCGCGCAGTTGGGTGACATCAAGGTGTCGGTCACGAAGATGGCGCTGCCCCCCGAGCGCGCCGCAGGCCGCATCCTCGGCGACAGCGCCGCGGCCGTACCCGAACTCGTGCGTCTCCTCCAGATCGAAGCGAAGGTGCTCTGAGCCATGGCCAACGTTCTCGTTTTTGCCGAAGTCCGCGCGGGTGACCTGCGCAAGGTCGCACTCGAGGCCGTGACGGCCGGGCGCCAGCTCGCTGATCTCGCGGGCGGTGGCAGCGTGCACGCCGTGCTCGCGGGAGACGTGGGCATCGGTGCGAAGGCCGGTGCACTGGCCGAGTATGGCGCCGACAGTGTGCTCGTGCTCGAGCATGCCGGATTCGCGCAGTACAACCCGGAAGCGCTGGCGGCGACGCTGGCCCAGCGACTCTCCGGCGGTGCATACGCCTTCGCGGTGTTCAGCGCCACCGCGCAGGGGCGCGATCTCTCGCCCCGCGTGGCCGCCAAGCTGGGCAGCGGACTCGCCCCCGATCTCACGGGCTTCACCGTGGACGGTGGCAACGTGGTGGGGCAGCACTTCAACATGAACGGCAAGACCATCGCGACGCTCACGCTCACGGGTTCGCCCGCGGTGCTGTCGGTGCGTCCCGCGGCGTTTCAGCCGGTGGTACATGCCCGGCCGCTGGCCACGGAGGCCATCACGAGCGCCAAGGATCCGTCGGCGTCGCGCGTGAAGGTGGTGGAGCTCAAGCAGGGGAACACCGGCAAGATCGATCTCAACGATGCGCCGGTGATCGTGGCCGGTGGTCGCGGCCTCAAGGCCGCCGAGCACTTCAGGCTGTGCGAAGATCTCGCCGATGCCTTCGGGAACGCGGCCGTGGGCGCCACGCGCGCGGTCACCGACGAAGGGTGGCGTCCGCACTCGGACCAGATCGGTCAGACGGGGCGCAATGTGAGTCCCAACCTGTACGTTGCCGTCGGTATTTCCGGCGCCATTCAGCACCTCGCCGGCATGCGCACGAGCAAGACGATCGTCGCGATCAACAAGGACAAGGATGCCCCCATCTTCAAGGTGGCCGACTACGGCATCGTGGGGGACGTGTTCGAGATCATGCCGGCGCTCACCGACGCAGTGAAGCAGGTGCGGGCGCAGGGCTGATTTTCTTCGCCCGGTAGGGATCCACCGCGCCACGGCTTCCGTTTGGAAGTCGTGGCGTTGGTCTTTGTGTCTTTCTCTTCCCGCATGTTGCCTCTTCTGTTTTCCGTCATCCTGCAGGCGGCTCGCCTCGCGTCCGATTCCACCGGCGTGGTAGCGGGACAGGTGTTCGATGCCGCGACGCGACAACCGGTCGCCTCGGCCGCGGTGGTCGTGCGCGGCACCCGCGTGGGCACCTTGGTCGGCGACGACGGTCGCTTCGTATTGCCGGCCGTGCCGGCTGGTACCGCGCGGCTGATCGTCTCGCGAATTGGCTTCCGCAGCGACACGATCTCCGTGGTGGTCCGCGCCAACGATACGGTGCGCGTCACGGTGGCACTGCAGCCTTCGACGGCGCGGTTGCAGGCCGTGAAGGTGGCGGCGGCCGCCGCCGAGCGGGATCAGTTTCGTCTGTCGGGGAGCCCAAGCGTCGTGAGTGTGCGGGGCGAGACGCTCAAACGGGTCCCGGTCATCGGAGAACCCGACGTGCTGCGGGTGGTGCAGCTGCTGCCCGGAGTGGTGGCCACCAACGACTTCACCGCTGGCTACAACGTGCGCGGCGGGGAGAGCGATCAGAACCTCGTGTTGCTCGATGGATTTCCCATCTACAACCCATTCCACCTGGGTGGCCTGTTCGGCACGTTCATCGACGAAACGGTGGGGGAGTTCGAATTGCTGCCCGGAGGGTTCCCGGCGCGATACGGCTCCCGCTTGTCGAGCGTGCTGAGCGTGGTGCCCAAGGCGGAGGCGCGCAGTGGCGTGCACGGGGCGGCGTCGGTGTCCGTACTCGCCAGCACGTTGTCGCTCGGGGGAACGGTGCGCGGCAGCACGAGCTGGAACGTGGCGGCGCGGCGCACATACGCCGACCGGTTCGTGGCGCTGCTGAGCGAGCGGCAGCTGCCGTACTACTTCACCGACATGCAGGCGCACCTGCGGCACACGCTGCCCAACGGTGGTGTCGCCTCACTCACGGCGTATCGTGGTCGCGATGTGCTCGACGCGTCGCTGGCCGCGTTTGGCGATTCGTCTCAGGCCGGCGGCGGCGAACTGCTCTTCGACTGGGGCAATGTACTCGTGGGCATGGCTTACACGCAGCCGCTGGGCGCGCGGTGGGGCGGAGACTCCACGCGCGTCATGCAGCGGGTGTCGTGGACCGGTTTCTCCACCAATCTCGACCTCGGGTCCGGGTCGCTGCGCTTTGCCAACCGTCTCGGTGATTCGCGCGCGTGGGGCGAGCTCACACGGTGGCGTGGCAATCACGAGACGCTGATGGGGTACGATTGGTCGGGGCTGCGCACACGGTTCGACATCGGTGCGGCGGCTTCGAACGATCCCATTCTCGATGTGGCGCAGCGACCGTCGGCCGCCTCGCTGTACGTGGATCACACCATTCGCGGCCGCCGGCTCATTACGCGACTCGGCATGCGCGGCGAAACCGTGACCGGGACGGGCTGGAGCGGGTTGTCGCCGCGGGTGTCGCTCAAATGGTTCGCCTCGCCAGACCTTGCGGTCACGGTGGCAGGCGGCCGCACGACGCAGTGGACTCCGGCGCTGCGCAACGAGCAGGCACCGGTGCGCATCTTCGACTTCTGGCTCACGGCCGACCGCAACACGCCGGTGTCCAGCGCGTGGCAGGGCAGTCTCGGCGCCGAAAAGTGGTGGGGCGGCAGCCGCTTCGTTCGCGTGGAAGGGTGGAGCAAGCGGTATCGCCAGCTGCCATCGTCGAATCTGTTCAATGATCCCGACGTGCTCGGTGACGAGTTCATCGTCACCACCGGTGACTCGTACGGCACCGATGTGCTGGTGCGCCAACTCGAGAGTCAGCGGGTATCGGGGTGGGTCGCGTATTCGTTCGCCGTGAACTGGCGAAACGGTCCCGACGGCCGCTTCGCGCCCGTGCAGGATCGCCGGCACAACCTCAATGTGGTGTCGTCGTTCCGGCCCGGCGGGGTCTGGAGTTACGGGGTGCGGCTCGGGGTGGGCACCGGCACGCCCTTCACCGACGTCGTGGGGCAGCTGGTGCGGCGCCGCTACAACCCCATCACGAACAGCTTCAGTACCGGCAATCTCGACATTTCACGGGAGCCCATCGGCGGCGTGCGCAACGCGGCGCGTTTCCCGCTCTTCCAACGCCTCGATCTCAGTGTCACGCGTACGAAACCCGGCAAGCGCACGTGGGCGCCGTACGTGTCCATCGTGAATGCATACAATGCGCGTAACGTGTTCACGTACTTCTTCGACTACGCCGACAATCCGCCCACGCGAACGGCCATTTCGCAGTTTCCGTTCATCCCTACGGCCGGAGTGACGGTTTCATGGTGATCCCCACCCGCACGACAAGGCCGTGGGCGATCGTGCTGCTCGTGGCGTCGCTCGTCGCCTGTGAGGCGGCCCCCGTGGAGGTCACGTCGCCCGCCGCGTCCATCGTGGTGCATGCGGTGCTCAATCCCGATGCCGACGAGCAGGTGGTGCTGGTGGAGGCGTCGCTCACCGGGCGGGTGGACATCAACGACGGTCTCCGGTTCGACCCGCTCGATCCCATCCGTACCGCCGGCGGGTCGCCTCTCACGGGTGCCGATGTGCGTTTGCTGACCGATGGCGACAGTGTGGGGGTGCGCGCTACGGAAACCGTCGTGCGCACGCGCGCCACGGGCCGGTACGTGATCCCGCGTGGGCAACTCGCCGTGCAGCCGGGCCGTCGGTATCGGCTGCGGATTCGTGCCATGGACGGTCGCGTCGTGACGGGCGAAACACAGGTGCCGGGTGCACCCCCCGGATGGACGCCGGGGGATGGGGCCGTACCGGTGCCGCTCTCGCTCAACCGGGGGCGCGACACCCTGGTCCTGCGATGGGCGCCGGTGACGGCCGCGCGCCGCTACGCCGTTCGCGTGGAGACGCCCTACGGACCGTGGGCGCTGTTCTCCGATTCCACGCAGTTCGCCCTCGACGGTAGGCTGCGTAACTTTTTCGCACCCGGCTTGCCGTCGCTCTGGTTCCCCGGATTCGTCCAGACCACGAGCGTCGTGGCCGTCGATGCCAACTTCTACGACTACAATCGCTCCGGGAACGATCCGTTCGGCGGGACGGGGCTGATCAGCAGCGTGCGGGGAGGCGTCGGGCTGTTCGGGAGCCTCGTGAACATCCTGCGACGCGACGTAACGGTGACCGAGGACACGCGGTACCCCCTCGATGCACGATGGCGCGGTACCAGCGCGTCGGGAGCGACGGTGGACATCGACCTGTGGATCGATGTGAACGGTCCCACGGCCAGTTCCGTGAGCGGGCGTGAAGTCACGGCGCCGCGACGGTATCTGTTGGGGACCCTGCGCAGTGAAACGCTGCGGCTCGTGACGCTGGCGGCCAACTCGAGCGCCGACACGGTGGCGGTCTTCACCGCACGCCTGGCCGGCGATTCGCTCACCGGCAGCTACGACGGCCGGTTTGCCACCAGCGGGGCGCGGGTGTTCAGGCGTGTCCCGCGATAAGACCGCCCGCGGCGCCCCTCGCCGAAAGGCCGGCGACGCGCGAATTTTCGCGCCATGACCCTGCAGAACTACGTTTTCGCGGTGATTCTCGCCGGCGGGCTGTGGATGTTTTCACAGCAGGCGCAGCGGCTCGTCCGTTGGCTCAAGCTCGCCAAGGACGAAGTCCGCACCGATTACCCCGATATCCGCACCAAGAATTTCCTGCTCATCGGCCTCGCGCAGACAAAGATCCTGCGTGATCCGCTGGGTGGCCTCATGCACGCCCTCGTCTTCTGGGGCTTCTGCGTATTGGGGCTGGGCACTGTCGAAATCATGATCCAGGGGCTCTATACGCCCTTCACCTGGAACGTGATCCTGCCGCAGCTGCTGTACGTGCCCTACCTGTTCTCGCAGGAAGTGTTCGCGGTGTTCGTGCTCATTCCGGTGTGCTACCTGCTGTATCGCCGCCTGGTGATCAGGCCGAAGCGGTTCACGGTCGACGCGGTGCACAGTGCCGAGGCCGTGCTCATTCTCAGCGTGATCGCGGTGCTCATGATCACGCTGCTGCTCCTGTTCGTGGGTGAAGCGAAGCAGCCGGGCGCCGAGTCCAGCGGACGGGTGATCACCGCCGTGCTGCTGCCGCTGTTTTCCGGCATGAGCGCCGACACGGCGCACGTGATGGCGCGCACGATGTGGTGGATTCATGCCCTGCTGATACTGTGGTTCCTGAACCATCTGCCCAAGTCGAAGCACCTGCACGTGCTCACGTCGCTGATCAACGTGTGGTTCTCCAACACGAGTGGCCCTGGGCGCGTGGGGGCGATGCGCCCCATGGATCTCGAGGCGGAA
>DCZC01000187.1:2871-5685 GCA_002331565.1 Gemmatimonas sp. UBA2094 | reverse complement strand
CATCACCGCCCTCGGCGGCGGCCGGACGAAGGTCGAGGACGCCGTCGATCCGTCGGTGGGCTTCGTCATCACCGCCCGCCCGGGCGACGTGGTGCGGGAAGGTGCGCCGCTCGCCACCATTTTTGCGCGCGATGCCGCCGGTGTGGCCGCGGGCCGGGCCGCCTTGCTGGAGAGCATTCGCCTGGCTGACGGCGCGGATCCGCCGCTCCCGCTCATTTCGCACCGGGTGACGGGAGCGGGGGTGGAGCGGTACGAGGCGGAGGCGTAGCGGCAGGAACCCCCTCCCCCCACTCCCCGTTCTCCTCGGGTCTATCTAGTTTTCGCGCGTCGGCGGCCTCCGCCTCCTGTTCACCGGTGCTCCGCACCCCAGTCCGAATCGCAATGCCTGCGAAAGTCGCTCCGTCCACGAACAAGCTGCTCAGCCTCGTTGCCGCCGCCGCCGTGCTGCCGCTGCTCGGCCTCTACGGGCTGCTCATGTACATCTCCACGCCGAGCCCGACGGGTGGCATGGAACCGACGGTGACGACGATCTGCTACACGGCGTTCACCTTCCTCTTCGGCGCGCTCATCACCGTGGCGCTCAACTTCTCGAGCCAGTTGGGCCGTGAGGCGAAGGCGCAGTACACCACGCCCTGAGCGTTCGCGCACACGCAGGCAACGCCCGGCCACTCCCTGGTGGCCGGGTTTTTTTTTCGTCCACTGCCATGTCTGTGGCGGCGTGGGCGCAGCACCGGGTGCGCGCGGTGGCGGCGATGCCATAGGGTGTATCCACGGCGGCGTGTTAGCCGGAGTAACCAACCGTCGCGGTGCCGCTCACCCGATCGGCGACCGGCCGCGGTGACTTTCCGGTGCGTGCTCATGGCTCACTGCTCTGCATATCACGCGGTCGCGATGTCCGGTCGCCGCCTCCTTCGTGCCGCACCGTTCGCAGCGTTGCTGCTGGGCTGTGCCGGTGGTGACGGTACGGTCACGTCGGCGCCCATGAGTCCCGCGGTGAATCCACCCGCGGCGAGCACCGAAGCCATTGCCGTCCTGTCACCCAGCGCGCCGCAGGCGGCGATGGTGGGTGTGCCGTTCCGCTACGACGCCACCCGCGGTGGCGCCGTGTTCAGCGATCCGCGCCATACGGGGCTCACGTACACGGTGACGTTCAACGGGTCCGCCAACGGTCTCCGGGCCGACGGGGGCGAGATTACCGGCACGCCGCTCACGGCGGGGATGCAGCACGTCGCCGTGACCGCACGTGACGCGACGGGGCGCATGGCGACGCAGCAGTTCACCATCGTCGTCTTCGGGAGCGACCTCGTCGCGCCCACGCTGCCCGTATCGGCGCTCGTGTACAGCGACGCGCGGGTAGCGCTGCCGCGGCACTTCTCGCAGAACGGGGCGGGGGGCGCCGGCAGCGCGATCGCGGCCGACAACACGCCGGCCACCAACGCCATCACCGACGCCGGCGCCACGCTCGGCCGCGTGCTCTTCTACGACCGGCGGCTGTCGCGCAACGATCGGATCGCGTGTGCCTCGTGTCATCAGCAGCAGTTCGCGTTCAGCGACACGGCGCGCTTGAGTCGGGGCTTCGCCGGCGGCCTTACCGGGCGGCACAGCATGGGGCTGACGAATGCGCGCTTCTACACGGGCGGCCGATTCTTCTGGGACGAGCGCGCCGCCAGCCTCGAAGCACAGGTGTTGCAACCCATCCAGGACGCCACGGAGATGGGGCTCACGCTGGACGAACTGCAGACCAAGCTGTCGCTCACCGCGTACTATCCCGCGCTCTTCGCCGCCGCCTTCGGTTCGCGCGAGATCACGAACGATCGCGTGGCGCGCGCCCTGGCCCAGTTCGTCCGATCGCTGGTGAGCACCGACGCGAAGTTCGATCGGGCATTCGGCCCCAACGGTGTGCCCAACGTCGCCGCGACATTCACCGCGCAGGAACTGCTGGGACAGCAGCTCTACACGGGGCGCGCCGGGTGCGCGCGCTGTCACGGCACCACGGCCCACATCAGCGATGCGGTACACAACACGGGGCTCGACGCCACCATCACCGACGCGGGGGCCGGCAACGGACGCTTCAAGGCGCCATCGCTGCGGAACGTCGAAGCGCGCGCGCCCTACATGCACGACGGCCGGTTCAGGTCGCTCGAGCAGGTGGTCGACTTCTACGATCGCGGTGTGCAGAACAACCCCGGGCTCGATCCGCGTCTGCGCGCGGGGCGCGGGCCCAATGCTCCGCCGCAGCGTCTCAATCTCTCGCGGGATGAGCGCGATGCGCTGGTGGCCTTCCTGAAGACCTTCACCGATCGCTCGTTCCTCAACGATCCGCGATTCGCGAGCCCCTTCGCGCGATGAGTGTCCGAACGCAAACGGCCCGCACCGGAGTGCGGGCCGTCTGCGTTCGGACAGGTGCCGTCAGATGTCCAGATTGCTCACGAAGCGCGCATTGCTCTCGATGAACAGGCGACGGGGTTCCACCTCGTCGCCCATCAGCGTCTGGAAGGTCTGGTCGGCCAGCACGGCGTCTTCCATCGTCACGCGCAGCATCGTGCGCGTCTCCGGATCCATGGTGGTCTTCCACAGCTGCTCCGGGTTCATCTCGCCCAGCCCCTTGTAGCGCTGGATCATGATGTTGCCGCGCCCTTCGGGGCCGCCGAGCCGTTCGGCGTACCCGTCGCGCTCCTTCTCCGAGTACGCGTAGTACTCCTCCTTGCCCTTCGCCACACGGTAGAGTGGCGGCTGCGCGATGTACATGAAGCCGGCGTCGATGAGCTCCGGCATCTGACGGAAGAAGAACGTGAGCAGCAGCGTGCGGATGTG
>DCZC01000187.1:0-2665 GCA_002331565.1 Gemmatimonas sp. UBA2094 | reverse complement strand
GTCATGATGATGATCTTGTGGTACCGGCACTTCGCGATGTCGAACTCTTCCTTGATGCCGGTGCCGATCGCCGTGATGATCGTGCGGATTTCCTCGTTGGAGAGCACCTTGTCGAAGCGGGCCTTCTCCACGTTGATGATCTTGCCGCGCAGCGGCAGGATGGCCTGGAAATCACGCTTGCGCCCCTGCTTGGCCGAGCCGCCGGCCGAGTCACCCTCGACGAGATACATCTCGCAGAGGGCGGGGTCGGAAAGGGAGCAGTCGGCGAGCTTGCCCGGCAGCGCCGCTACATCGAGCGCGGACTTCTTGCGGGTGAGGTCACGGGCCTTGCGGGCCGCCTCGCGCGCGCGCGCGGCCGAGATGGCCTTGTCGATGATCGCGTTGGCCGTCTTCGGGTGCTCGTCGAGGTACTGCGTGAGCAGCTCGTTCACCACGCTGCGCACCGCGCCCTCGGCCTCCGAGTTGCCCAGCTTGGTCTTCGTCTGCCCTTCGAACTGCGGCTCGCGCACCTTCACCGACAGTACGGCGGTGATGCCTTCACGCACGTCGTCGCCGGAGAGCCGGATCTCCTTGTCCTTCTTGTTGAGATTGCTCGAGCGCTCGATGTACTTGTTGATCACCGAGGTGAGCGCGCTCTTGAAGCCCGTGAGGTGCGTGCCGCCTTCGTGCGTGTTGATGTTGTTGACGAAGGAGAACGTGGTGTCGGAGTAGCTGTCGTTGTACTGCAGCGCGAGTTCGATGGCGATGCCGTCGCGCATGGTGTCGAGATACACCACGTCGGTGTGCAACGGCTTCTTGCTGCCGTTGAGGAACGTCACCATGTCCTTCAGGCCGCCCGTGGCCCAGAACAGCTCCTCCTTGACCTGCCCGTCTTTGGACTCGTCGGGGCGCTCGTCCCGCAACGTGATCTGAATGCCCTTGTTCAGGTACGAGAGCTCGCGCAAACGGCTCGCCAGCGTCGTCCAGTCGTAGCGCGTGGTCTCCTGGAAGATCGTCGCGTCGGGCTTGAACCACACCTTGGTACCCGTCTCCTTCACGGGTACCTGGCGCATCACCTTGAGCTTCGTCGTGGTCGTGCCACGGGCGAAGTCCATGTAGTGCTCCTTCCCCTCGCGCTTGACCCACACCTTGAGGTTGTCCGACAGCGCATTCACCACCGACACGCCCACCCCGTGCAGACCGCCGGACACCGCGTAGGCGTCCTTCTCGAACTTGCCACCAGCGTGCAGCACCGTCAGCGCGATTTCCACACCCGGCATCTTCTCGACCGGATGGATGTCCACGGGAATGCCACGCCCGTCGTCCTCGACGGTGATGGAATTGTCCTCGTGAATCGTCACGTGCACGCGCGTGGCATGACCGGCCATCGCCTCGTCGATGGAGTTGTCCACCACTTCGTACACGAGATGGTGCAGACCGCGCGCCGACGTCGAGCCGATGTACATGCCGGGGCGCTTGCGGACCGCTTCGAGTCCCTTGAGTACGGTGATCGCTTCTGCGCCGTATTCCTTCTCGGACTCTGCGCTGCTGTTGGACATTGCGGGGTTGCTGCAGGAGGGTTTGGACGGCCTCGAACTGGCCCGGAAACACAACCCCGAAATATACCCAATCGCAGGGACCGCAAGCAACTGCCGGGCGGCTTTATAAACTATTGCAGCACAATGACTTGCAGACGGTCATTCCGGGTGGTGCCTGCTCCGCGCTAGCGGCGCAGCATCCACCGCAACCGGGTGATCGGCGGACGCGCCGGATCCGCGTTCATCCGCTTGAGCAATTCGGGCTCGAGAAACGTGAGCTCCTGCATCCACGCATGCGTCTTCACCATGACCACCAGCGTGCCGTCCTGCTGCAACAGCAGGGGCTCCGTGACCTCCGCGATCTGCGGGCCGACGAGACGCGGCCACTCCGGAATGACCGACGCCTGCGCGATGCGATCGGTGAGTCCGGCGTGCTCGAGCACGGAAGCGACCACGTCGCCGAGCTTCTTCGGGGTCCGCTTGGGTTCACTCATGTCAGGGCGCCGTCGCACATCGTGCGCCGCTCGAGCCGCGTGAATGCCGGCGGAATGTCTTCCTCGCGCGGTACGGCCAGCAGCACCTGCGAGGCGCCGGCGTCCTCGAGCAGATCGAGGACGCGCCCGGCCCGCCCGAGGTCGAGCTCGGCGAACGGATCGTCGAGCAGCAGGAGCGGGGCGTACCCGAGAGTGTCGCGCAGCGTGGCGAGCTCGAGCAGCCGCAGGGCGATGGCCGCGCTGCGCTGCTGCCCGGCCGAGCCGAACGTGCGCAGGTCGCGTCCACCAAGCTGCAGGTGCAACTCGTCACGATGCGGGCCCACCAGCGTGATGCCGCGACGCAACTCCGTGCTGCGTTGCGTGGCAAACGTGCGCGTGAGCGCGTCCGACTGCGCGTGGTGGTTCGTGCACAGGGCATCGCTATTGTCGCCGCCCGCGGTGGTGATGCGCAGCACGGCCGCCACCCGCTCGCCGATGGCGGTGCACAAGTGCGTGTACCGCTCGGCCTGCTCGCGCACGAACGCCTGACGGGCCGCGGCCACGTACCCGCCGTGCTCGGCGAGCGCCGGCTCCCACACCTGCACGCGCGCTTCGTGGTCACCGCGCCCGCCTTCACGCTGCGCCGTGCGCAGCGCCGCGTTCCGTCGCAGCAGC
>DCZC01000077.1:1916-5713 GCA_002331565.1 Gemmatimonas sp. UBA2094 | reverse complement strand
ACTTCAGGACATCACGGATTGCGGTCCGTGCACCCCTTGAACTCCGGATTGTTCGTTTCCGCCTGCACCACGGGCAGGTTCACGTCCTTGCCGTAGTTGCCGCCCTTGTAGTGAACACCCTGCGGGTACACGGTCGCTTCCGTGCGCCCGTACTGCTTGATGAGCCGGCGCATGTCTCCCAACCGCTGGCCGCGGCTGAACGTCCAGAACGCCTTCTCACGGAAGTGCACGTTCACGCGCGCGGCTTCGCTCCCCGGATCAGTCAGCGCCGCCATGGCCGCCGGCTGGATCTCGCCGAGTTTCGGCGGGGTGGCCCGCAGTGCGTTGTGAATTGCCAGCCACTGCGTGACGTTGCCGGCACGAAGCGCCGCCTCGGCCTCGATCATGCGCGCATCGATACCATTGGCCACATCCACCGCCGTGAGCTGACCCCACATCGCGGTGGTGCGTGCATACGTCTGACCGTCCTGCCCGTTGATCGCCCCCGAGGTCGGGATCGTCACCGGCAGGCGCGGGTCACGCGCCGACGCGAAGGGAATCGCATTGAGCACGCGGATGTTGCGCGAGTTGCCTTCCACGCTGTCCCCCACGCTGTAGCGGCGCGAGCTCAGTCCCTGCCCCCAGATCGTGTTCGTGCTCGTGTTGAGCGAGAACGTGTGCTGGTAGGCGAACGACGTCGGCACGGCCGTGACGACCGCCGCGGCCTGCGTGAACTCGCCCAGCGCGACGTGCACACGGGCGCGCGCGACGCGGATGGCGCGATTCATGCTCACGCTCTGGGCATCGGTGCCGTTCGCGAACGCGAGTGCCGTGTCGAGCGACGCGGCCGCGTACTGGAACACCACCTGCGTGCTCTTCGGCGTCTCGTACTTCGGATCCACCGCGTACACGTTGCCGAGGGGAATGCCGTTGCAGAAATCGCTGGCGAGCTGCAGCTCGGCAAAGCCGCGCGCGAGGTACATCTCGGCCAGCAACGCCCGCGACGACGGGCTGTACTTGTTCAGGGCGGCAATCGCCTCGTTCGCCCGGGTGCGGGTCCGGTACAACTGCCGGATCATGCCGGTGATCGAGGAGTTGAAGTCCTGGATGACGCGCTGGTCGGTCTCGTCGTTCTGAATGAAAGTGGAGCTGGTCGACCACTCGTCGGCCAGCAGACCGCCGAACAACCAGGTGCTCTCACCACCGCCCGTGATGGAACGGAACGTGCCAATGGCACCATTGGCGAGGGCGACGGCGCCGTCGGCGTTGACGATGTCGTTGGGACTGATGATGTCCGGATCGGTCACGCCGAGCAGACGGTCATTGGCCGACTGGCAAGCGGACAGCGAGAGCGCCAGCGCCGCCGCAGCGACGCCGAGCGAACGTGAGCGCCGGCCCAAAAAGCGATAGGTAGTCATGGGTCGGTGTCCTCAGAATCCGATGTTGAAGCGCATGATGAAATAGCTCGGCGGCCCGACCGTCTGGAATTCGCTGGGCGCCTCGGTGCCATCGTTCGTGTTGAAGCCCGACTCCGGGTCGGTGCCACGGTACTTCGTCCACAGCTTGAGGTTACGCGCCGTCACGACGGCCGACAGCGAACGGCCACGGAGGAGGCGCTTGGCCATGTCGTTGGAGAACGTGTACTGCAGCGACGCTTCACGGAGACGCACGAACGCGCCGCTCTGGAAGAAGCCGTCGAGCGTGCGGGCCGCATGTTCGTTGGCCGCGATGTTCGTGGCCTGATCGATGAAGTCGGCCTTCATGTTGTTGCGTCCCGAGCAGTTGGGGCGCGTGCAACGGATCCGCTCGGTGTTGTTGTACCACTTGCCGCCACTGCGCCAGTCCCACATGGTCTGCACGCGCAGCTTCTTGCTGAGGAAGTCCCAGCCGTTGGTGAGCGTCGTCATGTAGCGCGGCGTGGCATACCCGCGGAAGATCGCGGAGTCACCCACGAACACCTCGTTGCGCGCCGCATCGGTGTAGTACGTGAGCAGGCCGTCGCCGTTCTTGTCCTGCCAGCCGGTGATCGGACGCGCCCAGAGCCCCGCAATCGGATACCCGGCCACGATACGCGAGGTGGTTCCGAGCTGCGGCGGCGTGTTGCCGAGCGACACGACCTTGTTGTCGTTGGCCGACGACGCGACGTTCACGTCCCAGCCGAAAACGTCCTTCTGCACGAGCTGCGCGTTGATGGAGACTTCGACGCCGGAGTTCTTCACCGAGGCGAGGTTGCGCAGCTGCGAGGCGACCGAGCCGAACGACGGCGGCAGCACGGCGCTGTAGAGCGCGTCGGTCGTGATCTTGCTGTAATACGTCACGTCGAGCGACAGGCGCGAACCGAGCATCTGCGTCTCGAAGCCCATCTCGTGCTCGGCCGAACGCTCCGGCTTGAGGTCGGGGTTGCCGAGCGCGGCCTGCGTGATCGTCGGCTGGTCGGCGTTCTGCACGCTGGTGATGCCGGCCGAATAGAAGCGGAGCGCGTCGTTCGGCCCCGGCTGCACGCCCGACTGGCCATACGCGTAGCGCAGGCGCATGGTGTTCACCCAGCTCGGCGCCTTCCACCAGTCTTCCTCGGAGATGAGGTACGACATGGAGGCCTTCGGGTACACGATGCTCTGGAAGTTGGTACCGAACGCGGAGTTCTGGTCGCTGCGCACGGCGGCCGTGAGGAAGAGGCGGTCACGCCACGCGAGCGCCTGCTCGATGAAGGTGCCGAACGTCTTCTGGCGCGTGGTGCCTTCGCCAACGCTCAGCTGCGTGCCGGAGGCCACGTTCTGCGAGCCCGGCGCGAGCTGGTTGGACCCGGTGCTGGCGCTGGTGAACTGGTAGCCGATGTACTGCGCGCCGACCGTGGTCTTGTTCTGGAAGCCCAGGAAGTCGTACGTCGCCGTGGCGCCGAGGTCCACGGTGAGGTTGTTGATGTACACGCGGTTGAGACCGCGCGAACCCAGACGCGTGGTGGCCGTGAGCGGCGGACCTTCGCCGCGCAGCAGGATGTTCTCGTCGTTGCGGCCGGTCCAGTCGTTGCCGACGGCCGCGCGCGTGGACAGCCACGACGTGGGGCGATAGTTGGCCTGGCCGGACCAGATGAAGCGGTTCACTTCCTGCGCCGTCTTCTCCTGCCACATGTAGCCCGGCGTCCAGGCGCGATACCCGTTGAGCGGCGTGCCGAGGCCGGTGACCGTGCCGTTGTTGCGCGTGCCCGGACCACCGAACAGGTGCGAGCCGAGGCCGGCGGTGGCGTTGGACTCGAGCGAGTAGCGCTGCGCGACGTTGATGAAGTTCGTCGACATCCCGAGATCGAGCTTCGGGCTCAGCGTGGCATTCAGGTTCGAACGCAGCGAGCGGCGCCCCATCTGATTCGGGCGCGACGTCCACGGATAGATCTTGAGCCCCGAGGAATCCATGCGCGTGCGTTCGAACTCGGGCAGGCTCATCACGCCCACTTCGAGTTCGTCTTCGGCCGACACGAAATAGCGCACGGCTTCGGTACCACCCGACACCTGCACACCCACCTGACGGCGGGGCGAGGACTTGAGCGGCGTGAGGTCCTTCTCGTCGAAGATGTTGAGTGAGCTCGTGGAGTCTGCGGCGCACTCCCCGGTGCCCACGCGCTGCAGATTGCAGAAGGCGCGCGACGACACCGTTTCGCCGGGGCGCTTGCCCCAGAGCGAATAGGCGGCCGGGTAGTAGTTGCGGTCGTAGACGGTACCACCTTCGGTGTACACGCTCCACTTGGCCGCACCCGCCCGCCCCTTCTTCGTGGTCACCAGAATCACGCCGTTGGCGGCGTCGGTGCCGTAGAGCGTGGCGGCCGA
>DCZC01000077.1:1567-1753 GCA_002331565.1 Gemmatimonas sp. UBA2094 | reverse complement strand
CGGTGCCGTAGAGCGTGGCGGCCGACGGCCCCTTCACGATTTCGATGCTCTCGATTTCCTCGGGATTGAGGTCACCGACGCGGCTCGGCGAGTTGCCGCCCGTGCCGCCGCCGCTGCCCGTCACCGTGGAGAAGCTGCCCTGATTGCTCGTCATCCGGATGCCGTCGATGATCCAGATCGGCTCGT
>DCZC01000077.1:1153-1309 GCA_002331565.1 Gemmatimonas sp. UBA2094 | reverse complement strand
CGGCGCGCGAGTTGAGCAGGTCGTTCAGGTTGCCCAGCGGCGCCGACTCGGTGACCTTGGCGGCGTCGATGTTGGCGGTCGCGTTGCCGATTTCCACGCGACGCTGCTCACCGGTAGCCGTGGTGACGACCGCCGCGAGGTTCACGGCCGCGGTGG
>DCZC01000077.1:431-892 GCA_002331565.1 Gemmatimonas sp. UBA2094 | reverse complement strand
ACGCGCAGCACGCGCACCGTGTAGGTGCCGGGATTGATCGCGCGCAGCGTCAGCTTGCCTTCGGCCGTGGTTTGCCCGGCGATGGTGGTGCCGACGAGAAAGACGCGAGCCGCTTCGACCGGCCGCTGGTTGGCCGCGTCCGTTACCGTGACGGCCAACGAACCAGTCTGTTGCGCACGAGCTGTCGGACCAGCCAAGGCGAGCAGCCCGGCCAGCGCCAACAGGGGGCGCCACGAGTGGAACATGAGCGATTCTCCTGAGGGGGTAGATGAGAGCATCCAAACGCAGCCGGGCATGAGGCGAGAGGGCCCGGGGCACGCCGTCGCAGACACCGACGAACATGACGCGATGGCAACAGATCGAGCGGCGGTGGCGTCACTGTCGTCCCGCGTGGGCGGTAGGGGCCCGACCGATGGACGACACGACCCGCTGCTCGTGTCCGCGCCCCAACATTAGCCAAC
>DCZC01000077.1:0-212 GCA_002331565.1 Gemmatimonas sp. UBA2094 | reverse complement strand
GGCCGCGTCCGCCGAGTTTTGCCATTTACATTCCGACACATGCCGCCCAAGGGTCCCGGACAACAGCCACGACTGCTTCTGCTTGGTACGGCGGCGGTAATGGCGGCCTACGGCGCCGGCTTCGTCCGCACGAGCGAGGCGGCCGACGCCTTGACCATGCGCAGTGCGAGTCGGCGCCGCCCTCCGCTGCCGCCGCGGGCCGGGGAAACGGC
>DCZC01000027.1 GCA_002331565.1 Gemmatimonas sp. UBA2094 | reverse complement strand
CTCGACCGCAGTCTCGTGCGCAAGGTCATGCATCCGCGCCGCGGCGCCGAGGCGATCTTCCGCGAGGTGCTCATCCCCGCGCTCGGTGAGGCGCACGCGCAGCTCACGGCGGCGGTGCAGGGGGCCGATCTCGTGGTGACGCATCCGGCGGCGCTCGCGGCGCCCATCGTGGTGGAGCAGCAGCGGCTCAGGTGGGTGTCCACGATTCTGTCGCCGCTGAATTTCATGTCGGCGTACGACCCCATCCTGCCGCCAATGGCGCCGTGGCTGCGGCACCTGCCCTGGTCGGTGCACCGGCGTTTCGCCGACTGGCTGGCGGGCGGCGGCCGTCAGGTGGCCGCCCGATGGATGGCGCCGGTGCAGACGTTCCGCCGGTCACTGGGCCTGCCGCCGAGCGCGCATCCGCTGTTCGAGGGGCAGCACTCGCCGTATGCGGTGCTCGCGCTCTATTCGCAGGTGTTCGGCGGGCCCCATGCCGATTATCCGCCTCACGTGACGATCACCGGCCAGTTGCGGTACGACCACTCGCACGGTGCGGCGCTGTCGCCGTCATTGCAGGCGTTCCTCGACGCGGGTGAGGCCCCGGTGGTGTTCACCCTTGGCACGTCGGCCGTGGAAGTGGCGGGCCGGTTCTGGGAGGAGAGCATCGCGGCCGTGACGCAGCTGGGGCTGCGGGGCGTGTTGCTCGCGGGTCGCGAGGCGGCACCGCGTGTCGCCGCGCAGGCGCCGGCCTCGGTGATGGTGGTGGAGGGTGCGCCGCATTCGCAGCTGTTTCCGCGGGCGGCGGCCGTCGTGCACCAGTGCGGGATGGGCACGCTCGGGACGGCGTTCGCCGCGGGGGTGCCGCAGCTCGCGGTACCGTATGCGAACGATCAGCCGGACAACGCCTGGCGGCTGGAACGACTTGCCGTCGCACGCACGGTGTATCCCGCCCGGTATCGCGCCGCCCGGGTGGCGGCGGAGTTGCGCACCCTGCTCGGCGACCCCCGCTACCGCCGACGGGCGCAGGAGGTGGCGGCGGTCGTGAACGCGGAGCCAGGGGTGACGGCCGCGTGCGAGGTGATCGAGCGGGTGCTGGGGTGACGGCCGCGCGCTGCTATCTTTCGGGTATCTGCGGCGGGACGTGCGGCCCAGCCGGACGGAGCGCCTTCCCGCGGGCGGCAGCCACCCGTACTCTATTTCCTGATGACTTCCTTTTCCCTTCCGTCCACGCCGCGGCTGATGCTGCTCGCCACGGTCGGTGCCGCGCTGCTGTCGGGGTGTGCGCGTGCCACCTCGTCCGTGTCGGGCGACCCGCGGTTCCAGGCCGGTGATGCCGGCGCCATGGCGCGGGCGGCGGCCGACAGTCTGCGTTATCCGTACACGAAGGCCGACATCGACTTCATGACGGGGATGATCCATCACCACGCGCAGGCGATCTACATCTCGCGGTGGGCCGTGTCACACGGCGCCGACGCCGCCGTGCAGCGACTCACGGCGCGCATCATCAACGCGCAGACCGACGAGATCGCGATCATGCAGACGTGGCTCAAGGATCGGCTGCAGCCGGTGCCCACGGTGGATTCCACGGGTCAGGTGACGATGCCGGCCGCGGCCGGTGGCGGCCACGACATGCATGCCCACATGGGACACGGGATGTCGGCCATGGGCGGGGCGATGATGCCGGGCATGCTGAGCGACGCGCAGCTCAAGGAGTTGGACGCGGCGCGCGGCGGCGACTTCGACCGGCTCTTCCTCACCTTCATGATCTTGCACCATCGCGGGGCGGTGACGATGGTGAAGGAGCTGTTCACGAACGACGGAGCCGGTCAGGACGAAACGATCTTCAAGTTCGCGAACGACGTGGAAGTCGATCAGAGCACCGAGATCAAGCGGATGTACACGATGATGCTGGAGCGGGGGTGGCTGCCGCCGGGCTGACGACACTGCAGACGGCAGGCGCGCTCCATTTCGATGGTCCCTTGTCATTTCCTCACTTCCTTCCTTCCTCCCCACCCAACGCATGACTATTTCGACTCCTCGCGTCGTCTTTGCGGGCGCCGCCCTGATGCTCGCGGCATGTGCGCCGGCGAAGAAGCCGCAGACTGCGGCCAACCCGGCGGCCGATCCACGCAACAACCTCAAGGCCGGTCTGTTCGACGCGGGTGAATTCACGTCGAACATGAAGGTCGTGGGCAAGGCGGTGTCACCCAACGGCTTCCTCGGCATCACCAACTCCGATCTCGCGTTCACGGGCAACTACGTCATCCAGGGCAACTACAACGGCCCGGTGGTGTGGGACATCAGCACCCCGTCGAGCCCGAAGCTCGTGGTGGCCTACGAGTGCCCCGCGTCGCAGAACGACGTGTCGGTGTACAAGAACCTGATGTTCATGTCGGCCGAAGCACAGAACGGCCGCATCGACTGCAAGCCGGGCGGTGTGCGTGAGGCGGTGAGCAAGGAGCGCATGCGTGGCGTGCGCGTGTTCGACATCAGCAACATCAAGGAGCCCAAGCTCGTCGCCAACGTGCAGACGTGCCGTGGCTCGCACACGCACACGGTGCTCGAGGATCCGAAGGACCGGGAGAACGTCTATCTCTACGTGTCCGGCTCGTCTGGCATCCGCCCGAGCACCGAGCTCGAAGGCTGCGCGGGTGACCTGTCGGCCAGCGATCCGAACTCGTCGCGCTTGCGCATCGAAATCATCAAGGTGCCGCTCGCCGATCCCAGCAAGTCGGCGGTCGTAGGCCGGGCGAACATCTTCACGGGCCTCGAGGCCCCGCCGAGCCACGGTCTGTCGGACGCCGACAAGGCAGCAGCGGCGCAGCAGATCGCGACGGCTCGCGCCTCGGGCGCCTTCATCGCGAAGAACCCGCAGAGCGGCGCGGACATGGTGGCCCCGGCGCAGATGGTGCGCCCGCTGCTCGACAGCCTCGCGAAGGCGCGTGGCGGCAGCACGCCCAACGGCGCTGACAGCACGGCGGCCCGTTCGCTGGTGCAGGCGGCCGTGAACCGCATGTTCGCGAACGCTGCGCCCGGTGGCCGCCGGGGTGTCGAGGGCTCGCAGTGCCACGACATCACGGTGTACCCGTCGCTCGGTCTCGCCGGTGGCGCCTGCGAAGGGCACGGCCTGCTGATCGACATCAGCAACCCGGTGAATCCGGTGCGCCTCGATGCCGCGGCCGACAGCAACTTCGCCTACTGGCACTCGGCCACGTTCAACAACGACGGCACCTCGATGCTGTTCAGCGACGAGTGGGGCGGCGGCGGCGCGCCCAAGTGCCGCGCCGGCGACAAGCCGGAGTGGGGCGCCGACGCGATCTTCGACATCGTGAACGACCCCAGCACGGGCAAGAAGAAGCTCAAGTTCCGCAGCTACTACAAAATCCCCACGTACCAGTCATCGAACGAAAACTGCGTGGCGCACAACGGGTCGCTCATCCCGATTCCGGGACGCGACATCATGGTGCAGGCGTGGTACCAGGGCGGCATTTCGGTGTTCGATTGGACCGACACGCAGAACGCCAAGGAGATTGCGAGCTTCGACCGCGGTCCGGTGGACGGGACGCGCATGGTGAGCGGTGGGTCGTGGTCGGTGTACTGGTACAACGGCCAGATCGTGAGCAGCGAAATCGCGCGCGGCATGGACGTGGTGCAGCTCACGCCCAGCGAGCACATCTCGCAGAACGAGATCGATGCGGCGAACACGGTGAAGTGGGACCAGCTCAACGCGCAGGGCCAGCCGAAGATCTCGTGGCCGCCCAGCTTCCCGCTGGCCAAGGCGTACACCGACCAGCTGGAGCGGAAGGGGTGTGCGGCGGGTGCGGTGAGCACGCTGCGCACGCAGATCGCGGCGGCCGAAAAGGCGAGCGGCGCGGCGCGCAACACGGCGCTCGACGCGGCGGTGAGCGCGG
>DCZC01000167.1:1337-5577 GCA_002331565.1 Gemmatimonas sp. UBA2094 | reverse complement strand
GCCTGCGGGCCGGCCTCTGGCCGGCCCGCTTTGTTTACAAGGGGGGGGAGCAGGGGGAGGGTTTTCAGGGGGAAGGTGGAAGGCCCTTCCCCCTGCTCCCTGATACCCTTCCTCCTGCTCCCTGCCTTGTCATAAAACAGGCGCGCGTCAGCGCGCCCACACCTTTCCCATGCGCACCATCCGTTTCGTCACCACCGACGTCTTCACCTCCGAGCCGTTCACGGGCAACCAGCTGGCCGTGTGCTTCGGCGCCGAGGGGCTCTCCACGGAGACACTGCAGGCCATCACCCGCGAGTTCAACTACAGCGAAACCACCTTCGTGTTCGAGCCCGAAACGCCGGGCACGACGCGTCGCGTGCGCATCTTCACGCCCGGCATGGAAGTCCCGTTTGCGGGGCATCCCACCATCGGTACAGCGCACGTACTCGTCGCCACCGGCGAGGTGAAGCCGAGCGCCGAGGAGCTCGCGACGGGAGAGATGACGGTGGTGCTGGGTGAGAATGTCGGACCGGTGCCGGTGCGCGTGCGCCTCGAGCATGGCGTGCCCACGTGGGCGCAGCTCACCACGGCACTCCTCCCCGAAGAGCGCGTGGAGGTGAGCGACCTCGACGCCCTCGCCCACATGCTCTCACTCGATCCGTCCGACATTCTGGGTGGCGCCTACGCGCCCACCGGCGCGAGCTGCGGCCTGGCCTTTCAGATGATCGCGCTGGCGAGCGTCGACGCCGTCTCTCGCGCGCGCCTGCGCACCGATGCGTGGGAACGGCTCCTCGGCGGCCAGTGGGCAGAGTGGCCGATGGTGTTCGCGATGACCGGTGGTACCGACGCGCCGGGACTCGCGGCGCACGTGCAGGGGTGCGACATCCGCGCGCGGGTGTTCGTTCCCAGCGGCGGCGTCCCGGAAGATCCGGCCACCGGATCGGCGAACGCCGCGCTGGCCGGTTTCCTGGCGGCGCGCACCCCGCGTGACGGCACCCTGCGGTGGGAGGTGGCGCAGGGGGTGGAGATGGGACGGCCCAGCCGATTGTCCATCGAGGCCCACAAGAGCGGCGGCCGCATCAACGCCATCCGCGTGGGCGGCGCGAGCATCGTCATGGCTGAAGGGACGATGTCGCTGCGCTGACCGCGGTTACGCGCCGGGACGCCGGTCGATCAGGTGTGGCCGGCGTTGCGCGCGGCCACGGGTCGCTCGCCGCCCTGTCCGAGTTTCAACACGTCGAGATCACCAGACCAGCAGACCACCCGATTGCGTCCGCTGCGCTTCGCCGCGTAGAGCGCCTCGTCGGCCCGCGCGCGCAAATCTTCGGCGATCGTCTCGCCAGGCACATGGTCAGCCACCACGCCCACGCTCACCGTAAGCGTGACGCGCGGCGAGGGTTCCACGAACACCCGGCGGCGGAATGCCTCGACGATGCGCAACGCGAGGCGCTGCGCTCCCTCGTACGATGTGTTGGGGGCAAGAACCATGAACTCCTCACCCCCCGTGCGGGCCACCACGTCGTCGGTGCGGGCGTTGGCCCGCAAGAGTGCGCCGGCTTCGGCGATAACGCCGTCGCCAACCAGGTGCCCGTGCGTATCGTTGACGAGCTTGAAGTGGTCGAGATCGATAGCGAGGAGCGCGATGTCGGTGTGTGCGCGGGCGGCGCGGGCGAGTTCACGGCGGTATTGCTGCTCGAAGCCGCGTCGGTTGAAGCACCCCGACAGCGGGTCGGTGAGCACGATGCTCGCGAGTTGCGTGCGCATGCGATTGTACGCCCGCCCCACCGACGTGATGGCATCGGGCCGCTTGTCGGCCGCCACGTCGTAGCTCTGGGAGAAGTCCCCTTCCTCCGCCTTCTGGAACATCGACACCAGCGTACCGAGGCGTTCCTGGAAGTTGCTCTGCACGCGCGTGACCAACAGTGCGCCAGAGCCGAAGATGCCGAAGGTAACGGCCACATGCCCCCACGCCACCGGATCGCCGAACCGGTCGGCGATGTCGTTGAGCAACAGATACGCCACCGCGGTGCCGACCAGCGTGAGCAGCGCCGGCGCCCGCCCGAAATACACGTGTGTGAGCTGCAGCGAGACGAACGCGATGAACAATCCGAGGAAGTATCCCTCGGGCGGCACAAGCAGGAACACGAGCCAGAACACCACCACGAGGTCGGCCGCGACCATCAGGGTCGAGAGCGAGCGGTTGGCGGTCCTCGTGCGGCGCACCACGCTGCGGATCACGAGCACGAGCGCCGCGTAGATGACGGCCGCGATGCCCATGAGCCAGTCGACCCCGTCGGGGCCGATGGCCCGAAGGGCCACCGGGGACAGCGGCAACGCACCGAGCCCGCGCAGCGCAACGGTGACGGTACCGGTGATGAGCGCGAGTACCAGACGGTATCCCGTCTGCCAGATGAGAATGTCGGCGGTGGCCGTGTCGACGCGGGAGCGCTCGATCTCCATGCGGCTATCGTACCTTCGAAGTGCGTGAAGCGATACTCATCGACATGGGGTCGCCGGCGTCGGCGCACGAGTTGAGACCGTGAATGATATTTCGCGGCCTTGTCGGGGGCGAGCGCCGGGGGGCGTGCGCCGGGCGAAGCCGGAGGGGACGAAGGCGCAGCGGAACGGGACGGGCGGGAATTTGCTTGGTATAGCAACCCATTTCCTGAAAGCCATGTCCCAGCACGACGCCCGCGGTTCGTTTTTCGATGACGAAGTCGGCTCCCCGTACGCCCCCCGCGACGCCTGTGGCGTGGGCTTCATCGCCCGCCAGAGCGGTGAACGGACGCACGAGGTGGTGAGCCTCGCGCTGGAAGCAGCGGCGCGGCTGGCGCACCGGGGCGCGTCGGCCACCGACCACTCCGCGGACGGGGCGGGGCTGCTCGCACAGATTCCACGTCGGCTCTTCATCCTGGCCGCCTCGCGCCTTGGCATTCACCTGCCGGCCGACGCCTCCATCGGAGTGGGGATGTGTTTCCTGCCGTCCGAGCCGCAGGCGTGCGAGGAAGCGATGGGGCTGGTGACCGACGTGCTCCTGGGCGACGGCATACCGGTGCTGGGCTGGCGCGAGGTGCCCGTGCGGCCGGAGGTACTGGGCGCCTCGGCGCGCGCCGCCATGCCCACCATCAAGCAGATCCTCGTGAGCCGCCCCGCCGGCGCCGACGACGACACCTGGGAACGGCAGCTCTACCTGGCGCGGCGCGAGATGGAGCACCGGGCGCTCGCCCGCGCCCTCGAGCCCTTTTACATCTGCTCGCTGTCGTGCCGCACGGTGGTGTACAAGGGGCTCCTGAATGGCGGCCAGCTCGGCGAGTTCTTCCCCGACCTGCGTGATCCGGCCTTCGAATCGGCCATTGCGGTGTTCCACGAGCGGTACGCCACCAACACCATGCCGCGCTGGGAACTCGCGCAGCCGTTCCGCATGCTGGCCCACAACGGCGAGATCAACACGCTGTGGGGCAACCGCAACGCGATGGCAATGCGCGGGACGTTGCTCGATGCCCCGGCCTTCGGCGATCGGGCCGATCGCGTGCGCGACCCCATCCGGCCGCGTGGCAGCGACTCGGGCAGTCTCGACAACGCCCTCGAATTACTCGTGCGGTCAGGGCGTTCCCCGGTGCACGCCACCATGATGCTGGTGCCGCAGGCGTGGGAGAAGTTCCCCGACGTGGAGCCGGCCGTGAAGGCGTTCTACGAGTACCACCAGTGCGTGATCGAACCGTGGGACGGGCCCGCCGCCCTCGCCTTCAGCGACGGCGTGACGGTGGCCGTGTCGCTCGACCGCAACGGCCTGCGCCCGTGCCGGTACAAGATCCGCGCCGACGGAATGGTGGTGGCGGGCTCCGAAGTCGGCATCGTGGACTTCGATCCGCGCGACGTCGTGGAGACCGGCAAACTCGGCCCCGGCGGTGTGTTCCTGGTGGATACAGCGGGTAAGCGCATCGTTCGCAACATGGCCGCCAAGCGGGAGGTGGCCACCAGGCGGCCGTACGCCAAGTGGATCGCGCAGCACATGGCCACGCTGCCGCCCAGCGACGGGGCGGAACCGCTCGTGCGCTCGAGCGATCAGTTGCGGGCCACGCAATTGGCCTTCGGCTACGGGCACGAGGACTTGCGTCTCGTGCTGGAACCCATGGCCAGCACCGCCGCCGAAGTGGTGTGGAGCATGGGCGACGATGCACCACTGGCGGTGCTCAGCCCCAATACGCCGGCGCTGTACTCGTTTTTCCGCCAGCGCTTCGCGCAGGTCACCAATCCCCCG
>DCZC01000167.1:492-1173 GCA_002331565.1 Gemmatimonas sp. UBA2094 | reverse complement strand
TCGCGCAGGTCACCAATCCCCCGATGGACTCGCTACGCGAGAGCATGGTGATGTCGCTGCGCATGCACCTCGGGCGCCGTGGCTCCCCGCTGGTGGAGAAGCCCGGCTACGCGCGCATGCTGCGCGTCGAACACCCGGTGCTGTTGCCGGAGGAGATGACCGCCCTCCGCAATTTCCCGCAGTTCCCCGGCGCCACCCTCGACGCCACGTACAACGCCCGCTCGCGCTCGGAGGCGCTGGAGGCGGCACTCGATTCGCTGTGCCGCCGCGCCGAAGTGGCCGCCCGCAAGGGCGCCCGCCTGCTCATCATCAGCGACCGCAAGGTCAGCGCCGACCGCGCGCCCATTCCCGCGCTGCTCGCCCTCGGCGCGGTGCGTCAGCATCTGGTGCGTACCGGGCTGCGCGCCCGCGTGGGGCTCGTGGTGGAAGTAGGCGACGCCATCGAGCAGCACCACATGGCCACGCTGTTCGGATACGGGGCCGAAGCCGTGTATCCGTGGTTGGCAATGGAAACGGTGGCCACGCTGTTCTCCGAGGCGCACGGCAAGGCCGACGCGGACCCCGAGCGCCCCGGGCCGGCCCTCGCGCAGTCGCGCTATCGGGCCGCCGTGGAGAAGGGGCTGCTCAAGGTGCTCGCCAAGATGGGCATCTCCACGCTCTCCTCGTATTGCGGCGCGCAGA
>DCZC01000167.1:0-330 GCA_002331565.1 Gemmatimonas sp. UBA2094 | reverse complement strand
CTCTCCTCGTATTGCGGCGCGCAGACCTTCGACGCGCTCGGCCTCGGCGCCGACGTGATCGACCGCTGCTTTGCCGGAACGGCGTCACCCATGGGCGGGCTGTCGTTGCGCGAACTCAGCGAGGACGTGCTGCAACGGCATCGTCGCGCCTTCACCGCCGACGGCGCGCCGCACGCGACGCTTCCGGACCATGGCCGCGTGCGCTTCCGCAAGGAAGGCGAGCAGCACGCGTGGGCGCCGCAAACCGTGCTGGCCCTGCAGCAGTCAGTGGGTAGCGCGCGCGCCTCCCGCGCCGGCAGCAACCCGGACGATGCGTGGCGCACGTTTGCG
>DCZC01000093.1:9602-10014 GCA_002331565.1 Gemmatimonas sp. UBA2094 | reverse complement strand
CGGACGCCAGCTCGCCGCCGGCCGATGCCAATCAGCCGCGCGCCTTCGCGTTCGAGGAAGCCACCGTGGCCGAACTCGTGACCCGCATGCAGGCGGGCACGCTCACGTCACGCGCACTCACGGCGGCGTATCTCGCCCGCATTGCGGCGGTCGATGCCGCGGGCCCCACGCTCAAGGCGGTCATCGAGGTGAACCCCGAGGCACTGCGCATTGCGGCCGAGCGTGATGCCGAGCGGCGCGCCGGCAGGATCCGCGGGCCGTTGCACGGGATCCCCGTGCTCGTGAAGGACAATCTCGATACGGCCGACACGATGCAGACCACGGCCGGCTCGCTCGCGCTGGTGGGCAAGCCGGCGCCGCGCGACTCGACCGTCGTGGCGAAGCTGCGCGAGGCCGGTGCGGTGCTGCTGGG
>DCZC01000093.1:0-9419 GCA_002331565.1 Gemmatimonas sp. UBA2094 | reverse complement strand
GGCAAGACCAATCTCAGCGAGTGGGCCAACTTCCGCAGCACGCGCTCCACCAGCGGATGGAGCGGCCGCGGCGGACAGACGCGGCATCCGTACATCCTCGATCGCAACCCGTGCGGCTCGAGCAGCGGCACCGGTACGGCGATCAGCGCGAATCTCGCGGCGGTGGGCATCGGTACGGAAACCGACGGGTCGATCATTTGTCCGAGCAGCATCTGCGGCCTCGTGGGGCTCAAGCCCACCGTCGGGTTGGTAAGCCGCGCCGGTATCGTCCCCATTTCGGCCACGCAGGACACCGCCGGGCCCATGACGCGCACAGTGACCGACGCGGCGGTCGTGCTGCAGGTCATCCGCGGCAGCGATGCGCGTGACGCCGCCACGGTGGGCGCCGCCAGTCAGACTGATGACTATCTCGCGGCGCTGCGTGCCGATGCCCTGTCGGGGGCGCGGATCGGCGTATCGCGCAACATGGCCGGCTTTCATCCGGCGGTGGATGCGGCCTTCAACCAGGCGCTCGACGTGCTGCGCGGGGCCGGCGCCACGGTGATCGATCCGTGCAACGTCCCCACCGTGGGCAAGTACGACGCCGACGAATTCACGGTGCTGCTGTACGAGTTCAAGGACGGGCTCAACGCGTATCTCGCGTCGCGCGGGGACACCGTGGCCTACCGTACGCTCGATGACCTCATCGCGTACAACACCGCGCACGCCGCCGCGGAAATGCCGTGGTTCGCGCAGGAGCTGTTCGAGCAGGCGAACGCAAAGGGCGCCCTCACCGACACCGAGTACACGCAGGCACTCGCGCGGTGCCGCACGCTGTCGCGCGACGAAGGACTCGACGCGCTGTTCCGCGAACACCGTCTCGACGCCGTGGTTGCGCCGTCGAACGGGCCGAGCTGGGTGACCGACTGGATCAACGGCGACAAGTACAGCGGCGGCAACTCCAGTGTGGCCGCCGTGGCGGGCTATCCGTCGCTCACCGTGCCGATGGCGTACGTGAGCGGCCTGCCGCTGGGCCTTTCGTTCATCGGCACCGCGTACACCGAAGCGCGTCTGCTCGGCCTGGGCTATGCCTTCGAACAGAAGACGCGGGTGCGCAAGGCGCCGACGTTCCGCCGGACGCTCGCATGAGCAGCCCGCCGATTCCCGAAAGCGGGCGTCCGCCGGCCGCGGCCCTCGCCAGCGTCGCCCTGGCGGCGGTGGTGGGGCTCGGTGCCTGGTACTGGTTCGGTCGGGCGGCCGACGCCGGCGTGAAGCGGCTCGAACGACTCGATGCGATGCGCGCGTTCTGCCTGCCGTTCTACGCGCAAGCGCTCGACCGCAACGACACGATTCGTGTGGACCGCGCTCCGTTGCCGGACACGATCGACGCCGGATCGAAGGATGCCTTCGACCGGTGCGGCGATTTCCGCGGGCCGAGCGTACCGAACGAACTGCCGAACGCGCGCGAGCTGAACGGGCAGGAGATGCCGCGCGGGTTGCGGTGACGCGGATGAAGAAGTTCGTCGTCGGATTGGTGGTGCTGCTCGTCGCTGCCGTCGTGGTGTTTTTCACCATCGTTCCGGTGGTCGTGGACAGCCGCATGAACACGGTGGTGAGCACCACCATCCCCGCCGTGTCGCCGCAGGCGTCGGCACTGCATCGCACGCTGTTCGTGGCCGACCTGCACGCCGACGAGCTGTTGTGGGGACGTGACCTGCTGCTGCGCGTGGACCGCGGGCATGTGGATCTGCCTCGTTTGCAGGAGGCGAAGGTGGCACTGCAGGTATTCAGTGCGGTGACCAAGACGCCGCGCGACATGAACTACGACCGGAACGCCGGCGAGACCGACAACATCGCGCTGCTCGCGCTGGCACAGCGCTGGCCGGGCGAGACCCGTGCGAGCCTGCGCGCGCGTGCCACCTATCAGGCGGAGAAGCTGCAGGACGCGATTCTGCGCGCCGGCGGTGCGATCACGCTCATTACTTCGCGCGACACCCTGCTGGCATTCGCGCAGCGCCGCGGCGGCGACCCGATGCAGGTGGGTGCGCTGCTGGCCATCGAGGGGCTGCACGCACTCGACGGCACACTCGAGAACGTCGACGTGCTTTTCGCGCACGGCTATCGCATGATGGGGCTCACGCACTTCTTCGACAACGAGGTGGCGGGGAGTGCACACGGTGTCACCCACGGTGGCCTCACCGCCCTCGGCCGGCAGGTGGTGTCGCGCATGGAGCAGCTCGGCATCATTGTCGATCTGGCGCATGCGTCGACGCAGACGGTGCAGGAGGTGCTGGCCATGGCCACGCGGCCGGTAGTGGTCTCGCATACGGGAGTCGCCGCCGTCTGCCCCGGGCCACGCAACCTCACCGACGAACAGCTGCGCGCGATCGCGGCGAACGGTGGGCTCATCGGCATCGGGTACTGGGACGGTGCCGTGTGCAAGCCCACCGTCGGGAATATCGTGAAGGCCATCACGCACGCCGTGCGGGTGATGGGCGTGCAGCACGTGGGGCTCGGGTCCGATTTCGACGGTGCGACCGAGACTCCGTGGGATACGCGGGGCGTCATCGTCATCACCCACGCGTTGCTCGAGGCCGGAATGAGCGCCGACGATGTTTCGCGGGTGATGGGCGGCAATACGCTCGACTTCCTGCTGCGCACCCTGCCGCCGGCCACGCCGACGCGCTGATGCACTGACCGCCGCGCGCAGTCCGCCGCGCCGGGTTGCCGGTGCAGCGCGCCCGCGGCGCGCATCAGTGGGCTGTGTACATCCGACTCGCTGGTGAGGAGCTCACGTACCAGACGCTCAACGTACGGAGAGCAGCTCGAGCGTTGCCGCGGTGAGGTACCGCAAACCGAGCGACAGCGACCGCTCGTCGATCTCGAAACGCGGATGGTGGTGCGGGTGCACGATGCCGGCGTCGGTGTTGCCGGCGCCCACGAAGGCGAACACGCCCGGAGCCCGCTGCTGGTACGCCGAGAAGTCTTCGCCGCCCATGGTGGGGCGCAAGTCGATGAGCGTGTCCGGTGCGAAGGTACGCGCCACCACGGCGCGCAACCGGTCGGTGAGCGCCGGATCGTTTACGACGGGGCGGTAGCCATGCTCGTACGTGAAGTCCACGGTGGCGCCGAACGCTTCGGCGATGCCGCGGATGACGCGTTCCATCTGTGCCGGCATGCTCGTGCGCAGGGCGGGCTCGAAGGTGCGCACCGTGCCGGCGAAGTGGGCACTGTTGGGAATCACGTTGAACGTGGTGCCGGCGATGAACTTGGTCACGCTGAGCACCACCGGGTCGAGTGGATCGACCGTGCGCGTCACCACCTGCTGCAGCGCCGTGATGATCTGCGCGCCGATGGCGATGGGATCGACGCACTCGTGCGGAATGGCGGCATGCCCGCCCTTGCCCACGATGGTGCACTGGAACTGGTCGGGCGCGGCCATGGCGGGTCCGGCCAGGATGCCGATACGCCCCACCGGCATGGGCGCCCAGAGATGCAGCCCGATGACCTGTGACACGCCGTCCATCACGCCCTGCTGCACCAGCTCCTCCGCACCACCCGGCGCCATCTCCTCGGCGTGCTGGAAAATGAAGCGTACGGTGCCCGGTACCACCGCGGCGTGCGGCGCGAGCAGGGACGCGAGCCCCAGCACGATGGCCGTGTGCCCGTCGTGCCCGCAGGCGTGCATGGCGCCGTCGCGCGTGCTGCGGTACTCGACATCGTTCTCCTCCAGGATGGGGAGGGCATCGATGTCGGCGCGTACCGCGATGGTGGGACCGGGCCGGCCACCACGGAGTTCGGCCACGACGCTGGTTGCCGTGGGTCGGGTGAGGTGCAGCCCCGGGAGCGAGCCGAGCGTGTCGTGAATGAATTGCGAGGTGGCGACCTCCTCGAACGCCACCTCTGGGTGCCGGTGGAGATGCCGGCGCCACACCACCACGTTCGGCACGATGTGCTCGGCGGCCTCCAGCAGTGAGGCGGCCGCGAACGTGGTGGACATGTTTGGCGGTACCGGGACGAGTTCGGGGAGGCCCAGAGTGCTGGTCATGCCGTTCGTCGAGAGGCGGAGGAATACGTGCAGCCGGTCGGTGTAACCGACGACGGGCAGATCGCGTAGGTTGCAGTATGCCTCTGATTCAGCCATCCGCGCCACCGGCACCGGTACAACCCCCGGCCTCGTCGCTGCCTACCGGGATCGACGTGGGAACCGGTACCGCCATACCCGTGACCCGCCCGCGTACGCAGGCGGACGTGGACGCGCTCAAGGCCAAGCGGTCGGAGCTTTCGCGGCAACTCACCAGTGCCTCGGATCGCCGCAAGGACGTGGTGCGCGAACTGCAGCGGGCGGCCAACGGGACCGAAGTGGGGATCCGCCGGCGCCTCGATGTGCTCGACGAGCGGATCGTGCAGCTTGAGCGCGACATCGCCGAAAACGGGAAAGCGCTCGCCAGCGCGCCGGGCGACCTCGCCTTCGGCGAAGCGACGACACCGGTGGAGCGCTACGGACCGTTCAGCTCGGTGCAGCTCGCGGCGATTTCCATCGTCGGCACACTGTTTGTGGCGGCCCCGCTGGCCTTTGCGGTGGCGCGCGCGCTGCTCATCCGCGCCCGTCAGCCCACACTCTCCCCCGAGATGATCGAAGCCTCCCGTCGCATGGAGCGCGTGGAGCAGGCGATCGATGCTGTGGCCGTGGAGGTCGAGCGCATCAGCGAGGGGCAGCGGTTCGTGACGCAGCTCATGACCAAGGCGCAGCAGGACACGCTGCCGGCGGGGCGAGCGGAGCGCTGAGCGCTCTGGCTACGAAGCACTTATGGCGATCACATAACGACGGCAAGCTCACCCACCAGGCGCGAAATGGCATTTTGGCGCCCCAACGAGATCGGGGGCGCCGCGCAGCGGTCGCCCCCGAGTCGTTCTACCGGATTTCTCCCATCTGCTGTCTGTCGTTCCTGCCGTCTGCCGTCTGCCGTTCAACGGATATCAGGTACGAACCAAAGTCAGACCGGGAACAGCATCTCGCGATAACGCGGCAGCGGCCACTGATCGTCGGCGATCGCGAGCTCCAGCGCATCGCTGGCGTCGCGCACTTCCGCCATCGTCTCGCAGCCGGTGGTGGTGAGATACACCGCCTGGGCCGCGAGATCGTCGTGCATGTGCTCGGCCTTCGCCGTCACCTTGGCGAGCTCGGTGCGCTTCTGCTGCAGCGCCGACACCAGCTTGGACGTGGCGTTGGCCGCATCCACGATGGGCTGCATGTTGATCCCCGCCGAGGCGCCCTGGCCGGCCGCGCCCGCGAGCTGGCCGAGGTAGGCGTACGACGCCGGCAGCACCTGCGTGTCCACCAGCTGCTGCAACGTGTGCAGCTCGATGAGGATGTCCTTCACGTAGCGCTCGAGGCGCACGTGGTAGCGGCTCTCCAGTTCGATCTGCGTGAGAATGCCGGTGTTGTCGAACAGCACCTTGGCCGCGTCGGTGCGCAGCTGCGCCAGCGCTTCCGGCGTGCGACGCAGGTTGAGCAGCCCGCGACGGTTGGCTTCCACCACCCACTCGTCGGAGTAGTTGTTGCCTTCGAAGCGCACGGCGGACGTTTCCTTGAACGCCTTCCGCACCACCGTCAGCGCGGCGTCGTCGGTGCTCTTCGCCGTCGTGATTTCCTTCTTGAGCTCGGCCGTGAGTTCGGCGATGGCCTCGGCCACGGCCGCCTGCAGCAGCATCACCGGAAACGCGATGCTCTGCGACGCACCCACGGCGCGGAACTCGAACTTCGCGCCGGTGAAGGCGAAGGGCGACGTGCGGTTGCGGTCCGTGTTGTCCTGCTCGACCTCGGGAAGCTTCGCCACCCCGAGCTTGAGCATTGCCTGTTCGGCGTTGGTGGGCGACGTGTTGCCGGCCGCGATGTCTTCGATCACCTGCGTGAGGCCGCTGCCGAGGAATGCCGAAATGATGGCCGGCGGCGCTTCGTTGGCACCGAGGCGATGTTCGTTACCCGTGACGGCGATACCCGCGCGCAGCAGACCGGCGTGCTTGTGCACGCCCTTCAGCACGGCGGCGAGGAAGAGCAGGAAGCGGATGTTCTGGTGCGGCGTCTTGCCCGGCTTGAGCAGATTGGTGCCGTCGAGTTGGTTGTCCGCGGCGATGGCCATGGACCAGTTGCAGTGCTTGCCCGAGCCGTTGATGCCGGCAAACGGCTTCTCGTGCACGAGCGCCTGCAGGCCATGGCGCAGCGCGACCTTGCGCAGGATCGCCATGACCAGGTGGTTGTGGTCCACCGCCACTTCGCTGTCCTCGAAGTACGGCGCCATTTCGAACTGGCTGGGCGCGACTTCGTTGTGACGCGTGGTGATGGGCACGCCGAGCTTGTACAGCTCCGTTTCCACTTCACTGATGCACGCCTGCACGCGCTCGGGGATGCCACCGAAGTAGTGGTCTTCGAGCTGCTGGCCACGCGGCGGTGCGGCGCCGACGAGCGTGCGGCCGGCCATCACGAGGTCGGGGCGCAGCGCAAAGTGGCTGCGGTCGATCATGAAGAATTCCTGCTCCACGCCAAGCGTGGTGACGACGCGCAGCACGCCGGTGTCGCCGATGAGCCCGAGCAGTTCCGTGGCGCGCGCCGACAGTACGTCACAGCTGCGGAGCAGCGGCGTCATTTCGTCGAGCGCTTCACCGTTGTAACCGATGAATACCGACGGAATGCAGAGGTACTTCACGCCGCCCGTTTCGCTGATGAACACCGGCGAGGCCGGGTTCCAGGCCGTATAGCCGCGCGCTTCCCACGTGGCGCGCAAGCCGCCCGACGGGAACGACGAGGCGTCGGGCTCCGACTGGATGAGCTGCTCGCCCGAGAAGGTCTCGATAGGGAGCCCGTTCTCGTCGAAGGTGAGGAAGGCGTCGTGCTTTTCGGCGGTGAGCCCCGTCTGCGGCTGGAACCAGTGCGTGAAGTGCGTCACGCCACGGGAGATCGCCCACTCCTTGATGACCTGCGCCACGACCGGGGCAATGTCGGAGTCGAGCTTCTTCCCGAGACGGATAGAGGCCGCGAGCTTCTTGTAGACGTCTTTCGGCATTTTCGCGCGCATCTGGCGGAGGCCGAAGGTGTTCATGCCGAACCACGTGCTCGTCGGGAGCTGCACGCCGTTCTCCTCGGGACGCGAGGTGTGGCGCGGCGCGCGGTGCGAGATCTCGCGGATCGCCTGGATGCGCGAGTTGTTGTTGTTAGCCATGGACGGGGCTCAAGACAGGGTCAGGCAGCCTGGGGTTTCCCCGGTGCTGCCGCTGTTGTGCAGATGATGCATAAACATCGTCGCGTTCCGGTCGGTTTCCAACCCGTTTGGGGTGTTTTCGGCTTCATCATGTGCAATTCCTGCACGAAACGCGGCACAGTAGGCAAAAGGGTCGCGGTTTTACGAAGAAAAACCGAAAAGCGCGGGCTAGGCAAATGGCCTTTGGCGGACATGAACCTCGCCAAGTGGACACCGCACGGATCTTTCGGGGATGCTATTCTCAGGCATGAATCGTTGCCGAGTCGTGCCCGTCCTCGCCCTCGCGCTCGGCGCCTGCGGCGACGCGCCGAAAACCGAGCAGGCGCCGATGGCGTACACCACCCCCGTTCCGAGACCGCCCACGCCCAGCGACTCGCTGTGTCCGCGCGACGGGACCTGGAAGGCGTGCCACCTCGAGGATCGCATCAACAAGGCGGGGATGGGGATCCGCGTCCTCGACACCATCAGCGTCCCGTACTTCGACGCCACGGGCACGCGGTACAAGATCGGCAAGACGGCCAAGCTGGTGGCCTTCTATTTCGCCGATTCCGCGGCCGGGGCCGCGGCCACCGGCACGCTCGACAAACTGCGCCTCACGCCGCCGGGCGATTCCATCGGTATGTGGCCGAGTTCGCCCTTCGAAGCGATCCGCACGGCGAACCTGATCGCCGTGCTCTTCGAGGTAAACGCCACGCAGGCCGAGCGGGTGCGGTTGGCGCTTACGGCGGGGGCGCCGCAGCCGTACACGGCCCAGCCGGATACCCAAACCGTGCACAAGCTTCCCACCGCGACGGCGCATTGAGCGGGTGAGGGGTGGCGCGACAGCGCCCATCCTGACGACTTTCCGACAATCCAGAGAGCGTCCGGTGCAGTTGCGGTTTCATCACGAAACACGCCGGCCCCCCTCCTTCTCCAGTATCGTCCCCGACGCTTCCGAGATGAGTCTTTCGACGCTCGACGGGACCCTGCACCGTGGGTGCGGGGGCCGCTATGCCCTCCAGACGGAAACGGTCACCATGCGCCTGAGCGGGATGGCGGCCGAAGTGACCCGGGAGTTCTTCCGGTGCGAGAAGTGCGCACATGAACAGCGCACCATCGAACAGCGGGATGCAGCGGAAAAGGTGGCGACCGAGCTCATCCGTACCGAGCACGAGTTGCTGGTGCCCAAGGCCATCCGCCAGCTGCGGGAGTCGTTGGGGCTCACGGTGGCTCAGTTCGCGGAGCTGATCTACGGTACCCCCAAGGGCATCGTGGACGGCTGGGAGAAGGGGAAGTACCTGCAGAACCGTGAGGCCGATGCGCTCATCCGCAGCCTCGCCGACCGGGAGACGCTGGAGCGGCGGGCCGCCAAGGCGGGGGTGAATCTGCCGGTGTTGGACGTGGCACCGGACTCGCTGCCGGCCGCAGGCGAGTTACCCGCGATCTGAGCGCTGGCTGCGCGTTACTGGAGCGCGGCGGGCAGCGGGCGGCGCTCCGCCTGCCGCATCACCCGCTGCAGCAGGGCATCGCGCCCGTACACATCGCGTCGGAATTGCAGCACTCCGTCGTCGTCGACGAAGGCGGTGACGTAGGTGATGTGCACGGGCACCGGACGGCGCAGCCAGGTCACCGACCGGCTGCCGGCAGCGATCGCCGAATCGAGGCGCGCCGGTGACCACCCCTCGTCGGCCAGCAGCAGCGCGGCGAGCTCCCGCGGGCGCTGCACCCGGATGCAGCCGTGGGAGTGCGCGCGATCGGGCGCCTCGAACAGTTCCCGCGCCGGCGTGTCGTGCATGTACACGTTGAAGCGGTTGGGGAACATGAACGCGATCTGCCCGAGCGCATTCCAGGGTCCCGGCAGCTGCTGAATGCCGCCGGGGGTGCGCACCATGTGGTTGCGCGTGAGATAGGCCGGATCGTACCGGAGCTGCGGCAGGATCTCCTTGGCCGCGATACTCGGCGGCACGTTCCACGCCGGATTGAACACGATGTTGGTGAGGGTGTCGACGAACATCGGCGTCTTGTGGATCGTGGTGCCGATGATCACGCGCGTACGGAACACCGTCACGCCGTCGTCGGACACGAATGCGTGATAGTCGGCGAGATTCACCGTGATCGAGCGGCCGCGGGTCACCGGCGGCAGCCAGCGCGCCCGCTCCATTCCGAGGTGCAGCTGCGCGAGCCGCGCCGCCGCCGGGACGT
>DCZC01000004.1 GCA_002331565.1 Gemmatimonas sp. UBA2094 | reverse complement strand
CGCGAGAGTGCGCGGAACGTGCCCGGCGTGTACTGCATGCGGGGGGCGCACGGCGAAGTGCTGTACGTGGGCAAGAGCACGAAGGTCCGCACACGGCTGCTGAGCTACTTCCGCCTGCCATGGCCCGAGCACCGCCATGCGCGGCTGTTGCGTGAAACCACGCGCATCGAGTGGGAGCCGCTCCCCAGCGAGTTCGCAGCGCTGCTGCGGGAGGTTCGCCTCATCCGCGCGCACCTCCCGCGCTACAACGTGCGTTCGGCCCGTCCGCTCGACCAATGGTGGGTCGTCACCATCGCCAAGGGCCCAGCGCCGCGGCTGCGCATTCAGCGCGCCAGCGCGGCCGCCCGTTCGCGCGACGTAGCGCAGATGATCGGCCCGTTCGCGTCACGGCGTCCGCTGCAGGACGCGCTGCGGGTGCTCAATGATGCGCTGGGACTGCGAGACTGCAGCGATCGCGTGCGGATGCACATGCGGGATGTCGCCGAGCTGTTCGAGGAATCACACCCGGCCATGCAGCGCACACCGGGGTGCCATCGCTACGAAACCAAGCGATGCCTCGGCCCGTGCGTCGGTGCGTCCGGCGAATATGAGTACCGCACGCAGCTGTCGCGCGCCAAGGCCGTGCTCGAGGGGCGTGACGGCACGCCGCACCAGCAGCTCGTTCGCGAGATGGCGGTGGCGAGTGCCGCGTTGTCGTACGAGCGCGCCGGATGGCTGCGCGACCGGCTCACGGCGCTGCAGGAGCTCGATGCGCAACTGGCTCGTGTGCGAGAGGCGCTCACCCGCCCGAGCTTCGTGTACGCCGTGCCCGGGCGCGACACGGACGACCGGTTGTACCTCGTGCGTCACGGGCGCGTGGTGGGCGAAGCGCGCTGTAGCGAACCCGATTCGGTGAACGCCCTGCAGACGCTCGAGTCGAAGGCTACCCAGCCACCCACCGGGGTCATTGTCGATCAGCTCGACGAGTTGCTGATGGTGGAATCATGGTTCCGTGGGCGCAACGGCGTGGATGCGCTGGTGGCCGACACGGTGGCAGGCGCCCTGGAGAAGCTGGCGGCGCATGGGCGGAGCAGTTCGCAGCTGAATGCTGAAAGCTGAAGGCTGAAAGCTCCGACCGCGTCTGCACGATCCGCGGGGAGCTTTCAGCGGTCCGCCCTCAGCCCTCTGTGCCTCCCTTACTCCGCGTCTCCCTGTATCCCGAGGGGAATCAGCTCCACATCCGCCTGCCCCTGATAGATGTAGAGCTTGGCCACGCACGGCTGCAACTTGAAGCGGCGCGGTCCGGCGGCACCGGGGTTCACCACCACGCGGCGCGCGGCCTTGGTGATGAGCTGCTGGTGCGTGTGACCGTACACGATCACGTCGGCGGTGGGGTACGCCCCCACCAGCTTCGGTGGCGTGGGGCTCCCGAGTTCGTGCCCATGCGTGACGACGATGCGCACGCCATCGATCACGTCCTCGATGCGGTCGGCGAGATCGGGACGGCCGGGGGCGTCGGTGTTGCCGTACACGGCCCGGATGGGGGCGATCGTCGCGAGTTCCGTGAGGACATCGGCCGGCCCGACATCACCAGCGTGCAGAATTTGCGACACGCCCTGCAACGCCTCGAAGACTTCGGGGCGCACGAGGCCATGCGTGTCGGAGATGAGACCGATAACTGTGGCGCGGTTGGACATGGCTGACATCAGGACGGAGTATCCATAAGCTTTCGGCGCGCCCGGCGGCGATCGAGTCGGGCCTGAGCGCTCACGGCTCGTCGCCCCAGCGCTTCCCCACCGCATGCTCGATGTCGAGATGATCGAGTACGCGTGCCACCATGAAATCCACCAGCTCGGCGATGCTCGTGGGCTGATGATAGAAACCGGGAGCGGCGGGAATGACCGTGGCTCCCGCGCGCGTTACGGCCGTGAGATTCTCGAGATGGATGAGCGACAGCGGCGTTTCACGAGGCACGAGGATGAGCGTGCGCCGCTCCTTGAGCACCACATCGGCCGCGCGTTCGACCAGTGAGCGTGACGTACCATGCGCAATCGCACTCACGGTTCCCATGCTGCACGGGCACACCACCATGCCACTCGTGCGCGCAGACCCGCTGGCGGGCGCCGCACCACGATCGTTGTCGTCGAACACCGTGACGCAGGCGTCGAAGGCGTCGCTTCCCACGCATTGACGGAGTGCCGCGAGATCCGCGATGCCGCTCTCCGTGTGCAGGAGGCGCCACCCGTGCCCCGAGACGATGAGCCACGTGGGCACCTGCAACGCCACGAGGGCCTGCAGCAGACGCACCGCGTACGGGGCCCCGGAGGCGCCGGTGATAGCGAACACGACGGGATGACGCACGGTACTCATGGTGACTCCGGTAGCAGCATGCGCGCCGTGAAAACGCATGCCAGAAAGCCCATGGCAATGAGGCCGTTCATGGTGAAGAACGCCGCGTCCACCTTCGTGAGATCATCGGCCTTCACGAGTCGATGTTCCCAGAGCAGCATGAGCGCGATGCCCACTACCCCGGCCCAGAGCAGGCCATCCACCAGCGGAGTGGCCGGTCCGAGCGGCTGCGCCGCTGCCACCACGCTGAAGGCGACGACCGCCAACAGGTGCAGCGTACGTGAAATCATGATCCCGCGCACCACGCCGAACTTGCTGGGCACACTGTACAGCCCGTGTTTCGCATCGAACTCGGCATCCTGCAGCGCGTAGATCATGTCGAAACCGCCACTCCAGCACACGACGGCGAAGGCCAGCACGCACAGCAACCACCAGGGCTGACTCCACTCCCCGGTGACGGCGAGATAGCCGCCCACCGGCGCGATGGCGAGGCCGAGGCCGAGCCACAAGTGGCTCCAGCGCGTGAACCGCTTCGTGTAGCTGTAGCCGAGCACCCAGAGCAACGCCACGGGCGACAGTGCGAGACAGAGCGGGTTGAGCATGCTACTCGCCAGTACGAACAGCGCGCTGCTTCCCGCGATACTGAATCTGGCCTGCCCCACCGTGAGGGTACCCGCGGGCAGTTCCCGCATTGCCGTGCGTGGATTGAGAGCATCCACGTCACGGTCGACCAGCCGGTTGAACGCCATCGCGGCGAAGCGCGCACTGGTGAAGGCCAGCAGTACCCAGCCCACGGTGGCAGGCGTAACCGGGGCGATCACGCTCGCGAACAGCACGCCCACGAGCGAGAAGGGCATGGCGAACACCGTGTGCGGCAACTTCACGAAGTTCGCGAGCCGCACCGCCAGCGACTGCCCCTGCAGGAGCTGACCGTCGCGCGCGCCCTTGGGTGGCACGATTCCGGGGCTGGTCATGGTCGCGTCACAGGCCGAGGCTCTTCCACTTGGCGTCCACCGCCTGCTTCGTTGCCCCGTCCATTTCAATCACCTTGGGCCATGCGCGCGTGAAGCCCTCCTCGGGCCATTTGCGGGTCGCATCGATACCCATCTTGCTGCCGTAGGTGAACGCGCGGCTCGCGTGGTCGAGCACATCCACCGGCCCCATGGTGAAGCGCACGTCGCGCTGCGGGTCCATGTTGTTGAGCGCCACCCACCAGGCTTCCACCGGGTTGCGCACGTTGATTTCCTTGTCCACTACCACGAGCACCTTGGCGAGCGACATGAGCCCCTGTCCCCACAAGGCGTGCATCACCTTGTCGGCGTGGCCCGGATACTTCTTGTCGATGCTTACGAACACGAGGTTGTGGAACCCGCCCTCGGCCGGCATGTGGTAGTCCACCACTTCCGGCGTGGTGAGCTTGAGCAGCGGCAGGAAGATGCGCTCGGTGGCGTGCCCAAGATAGAAATCTTCCATGGGCGGACGACCCACGATGGTCGTGGAGTATACCGGATTCCGGCGCATCGTCACGGCGGTGACGTGCACGCGGGGATACAGATCGGCCTCGCTGTAGAAGCCCGTGTGATCACCGAACGGGCCTTCCACGATGAGCGCTTCGGCAGGATCGATGTAGCCCTCGATCACGAACTCCGCATCGGCGGGGACTTCGAGATCGTTGGTCACCGCCTTGGTGAGCTTCACCGGATCGCGGCGCAGGAAACCCGCAAAGAGGAACTCGTCGATGTTGGGGGGCAGCGGCGCGCTGGCGCTGAACATGCTGGCCGGATCGCTGCCCACGACGATGCACACCGGCATCTTCTCGCCGCGTTCCGCCATCTGCCGCATGTGCTCGGCGCCGGTCTTGTGGCGCTGCCAGTGCATGGCCACGTGCTTCTTGCCCAACTGCTGCACGCGGTACATGCCCACATTGCGGATGCCGCGCACCGGATCCTTCGAAATCACCGCCGTCATGGTGATGTACGGGCCGCCGTCCTCGGGCCAGCAGTGCAGCACGGGGATCTTGTCGAGATCGATTTCGTCTCCCTGCCACACGACGTCCTGACACGACGGCGAGCCGCCCTTCACGCGCGGCGGAAACTTGCTCACTTCCAGCAGACGGGGAAGCAGCGACAGCTTGCCCAGAAACCCATCGGGCACCTTGAGGTCCATGAGCTGCGTGATGCGCGCGCCGATGTCGTCGAGATTCTCGACGCCGAGGGCGAGCGACATGCGTTTCATGGAGCCGAACAGATTGATCGCCACGGGAAACTGCGAACGTGTGCCGTCGCGCAGAATGACGTGCTCGAAAAGCAACGCCTTGCCGCCACCGGGCATCTTGGACACGCGATCGGCGATTTCGGTGAGCTCGAGGTGCACCTTCACCGGCTGGGTGATACGGTGCAGCTCGCCGATGCGTTCGATCGCGTCGATGAAGTCGGAGAGAGTATCGAGAGCCATGCTGTTGGGGCGGCGCGGTCAGGCCGTGCCGGTATGGATCGCCGCGATGCCGAGGGTGAGCCGTTCCCACGTGACCGTGGAGAACCCGGCGGCGCGCATGCGGTCGGCAAGCGTCTCTTCCGTGGGGAAGTTGGCGACCGACATGGGGAGATACGTGTACGCGGACGTGTGTCCGCTCACGAGGCGGCCGATGAAGGGCAGCACGTGATGGAAGTACGCGAGATACGCCTCACGCACGAGCGCAAAGCGAGGCGTGGAGAATTCGAGAATGACGAAACGGGCGCCGGGCCTGAGGACCCGGCGCACTTCCCGCAGCCCTGCGTCGAGATCGGCCACGTTGCGGATCCCGAAGGCCACGATGGCCCCGTCGAGGCTCGCATCGCCGAAGGGCAGCAAGAGGGCGTCGGCGCCGACCGGCGCAAGCACCGATCGCGGCGCCTTACCGGTGCCGTGCTGCAACATGGGCACGGCGAAATCGGCACCCGCCACGAAACCGCCGAACCCCGGTTGCTTCACGAGCAAGGCGCCCACATCGAGCGTACCGGCACACAGATCGAGGTACGTGCCGCCGGGTGTGGCCGTCCACGCGAGGGCAGTAAGCGCCTTCTGTCGCCAGCGCTTGTCGATGTTCATCGACAACACGTGGTTGAGCAGGTCGTAGCGCGGCGCGATGTCCGAGAACATCCGCTGGACGTACTCGCGCTTCCCCTCCCCCTGGGCGGCGCTGGCGGCGGCGTGCAAGTCGTCCGTCGCCCGCCGGGGCGTGATGTCAGGGGCGTCGATCGTGCGTGGCATCCCGAAACATCAAGGAACGAGGCAAGCCGAGCAAGCGGCGAGGCCGTGCTGGCCGTATCCGGATTATTGGTGGCCCCAGTCCGGAACGCGTGCCGGATGGCTGGTTCCGGTGCGTGTGTCGGGCTAGCTTTGGCCCCTGCGCATGCCGATAGCCGAGGAGCTGGGAACACTTCCCGACGCCGATGTGGTCCGACTCGCCCAGCAGGGGCGCGAACTTGCCTTCCGCGAGCTCGTGCGCCGCTATGAGCGGCCCGTGTTCTCGCTGGTGTACCGCATGGTGCGCGATCGCGAGACGGCGGAGGACCTGGCGCAGGATGCGTTCGTGAAGGTCCTCAACCACATCGACAAGTACAGCCCCGAGTTCAAGTTCTCCAGCTGGCTGTTCAAGATCGCGAACAACGTGGCGATCGATTACCTGCGGCGACGCCGGCTCGACACGGTGAGCCTCGACGGGAGTCCCAACGCGACGACCGCGGCGGAGGTGGAGGCATCCACGATCGAGCTCGGGGCTGACCAGGAGAGCGCGCTGGAAGCACTCGAAGCCAAGGAACTCGGGTCGGCCATCGAACGGGCCATCGCGAAGCTCCGGCCCGAGTATCGCGCCTGCATCATGTTGCGTCATGTGGAGGGGCGTTCGTACGAGGAGATCGCGGCGACGCTCGACCTCCCGTTGGGCACCGTCAAGACGTACATCCACCGCGCCCGCCACGAGCTCCGGAAGGCGCTCGAACCGGTGCGGGAATGAACGGGGTCGCCAGCGTGACAGGGGACGCGCGCGGACGCAGTACCACCGCCTTGTTTCCGTCGACAAGGCGCCGAAACTCGTTGAAACCCAGCCGTACGGCACCACGTAGGTCGGGTATGGAGGCACCACAGTGATCGACCGACACCTGCGACCCGACGAAATCGAGCTCCTTCTCGACGGAGAGGAGGGCTTCGGCGTGGCCCAATTGCGGGCGCACGCCTCGTCGTGTTCGGTGTGCCAGCACGAACTGGCGGGTGCCAGCGGGCTCATGCTGATGCTCGACACGCTCCCCGATTTCGCGCCGTCGGCGTCGTTCGCCGATCGGGTCATGAGCGAGGTGCAGGTGTTCGAGCCGTGGCACGCGGCTGCCTCGCGCACGGTGGCGCAGGTCGTGCCGGCCACCCGTCCGGCCCGTATCACCGCCGGCGTTGCCGCCCCCGTGACGGCGGGGCTGGGCACTGCTGGGCCCACGGGGGGCCCAGCTCGCGCGGACCTG
>DCZC01000217.1 GCA_002331565.1 Gemmatimonas sp. UBA2094 | reverse complement strand
CCGCCCGCACCGCGCTGTCGAGCGCGCGGCTGAGGCGCGCCGTCCACGTGGTATCTACCGCCGGCAGCCCGGGCGCCGGTGCCGGGGTCGTGGGCAGTTCCGTCAGCCCCGATCCGCAGGCCACGACACTACCAACAGTCGCAAAAAGCATCGCGACCGCGAACGGCCGTCTGTGCATCAGTACCGGAACAACCGGCTGATCTTCACCACCACCGCGCGGTTCTTGAGCCCGCGCACCGTGGTGGGCGTAGCGTAGCGGTCGTCGCGCACGTCACGTTCGTCGGTGTACACCAGGAACAGCTCGCTCCCCGGCGCGTACTCCCAGCGGAAGCGCAGGTTGGTGCTGAACGCCCGGTCGGCCGAGTTGTACTGCACCAACCCGCTCGCGAACATCAGCGGCGTGAAGCCGTAGTCCACGCGCGCCCGCGCCAGCCGCGTGGTGAACGACGCCGTGGGGCGTTCGATGCGCGTCACCGTGAACGTGGGCTCCACGGCGAGCCGCTTGAACACCGCAATGCGCGCCGGCGCCATCGTGCTCCCCGGCCCGATCGTGATGCTGCGAATCGTACCGTCGTAGAACTCGCCGGCCTGCACCTTCACCGTCCCCGACGCGCGGCGCTGCGCACCGAACGAATACGACAGCGACACGTCGGAGAACCCGTAGCCGCCCTTCGCGATGGGCGACGGTGCGCCCGACGGCGTGAACGGCTGCCGCAGGTATTCGTAGTTGCGCGTCACATCGAAGCCCACCACGTCGCTGCTGGCGAACTCCGTGTCGAAGTGACCACGCCAGATGCGCGTTTCCACGAGCCCCAGCCCGTTCTCCACGTACTCGCCCGACGCCGTGCCGGTGAACTTGCGCACCACCGCCTGACTCTTGGGACGCGGGGAGAAGCGCAGCTCACCGAACGAACGGCTGATGTCGGAGCGGCGCCGGAACCCCACCTGCGGATCGAAGTTGCGCCCCACCGACAGGAATTCCGCCTTGGCACCGTACCGGTCGACGGCGTAGTCGATGCGCCCCTGGTAGCTCTGGTTGTTGCCCACCACACCGGTGGTCTGGCTCTGCGCCCAGTACACCCCGGCGTTCAACGCCTGCGTGAGCAGGAAGGCGCCGTCCACGCCGTACACGGCGTTCGATCCCGTGCCCGACGTGCCGACCGACCGGTTGGTGTACATCGCGCCGATCGAACTGCGCTGCAGCACGTCACGCTTCACGCGCATCACCGTGAAGTTCGTCGGCGACGCCTTGAACGCCGCATCGCCCGCCGTGCCGATGTTCATGAGCCCCACAGCGAACTTCCCCACCTTGCCGGTGAGGCGGCCCCCCATGTTGATCGGCACCACGCCGCCGTTGTCGAGCCCGATGCGCCGCGTGTAGAACAGCTGCGGCGTGTCGCTCGTACTGTTTGCGCCGCCGCCGCCTGTGCTGCCGCCGCGCGCGAAGTCGAAGATGCCGCGCCCCTCGAGGAAGAAGTCGCGCTTCTCCGGGAAGAACAGACTGAACCGCGTGAGGTTCACCTGCTGCTCGTCCGCCTCCACCTGCGCGAAGTCGGTGTGCACCGTCAGGTCGGCGGTGAGATTGGGCGTGACGGCATACTTGATGTCGCCGCCCACGTCGCCGCGAAGGCTGTTGACGATCTGCGGCGTGCGCACGCGATCGGTCGTGCTGCGCTCGATGGCGAACGGCTTGAGCTCGATGTTCTTCCCCGTCTCCGGCAAGTCGAGCCCCACCAGCGTCCCGCCGGCGCTCACGCGATTGAGCGCCATGGGCCCCGCGAGAATGCGCGGCACCGGCGTGAGATAGTCCCACTCGTTCTTGTGGCGCACCGACCGGCGGATCTGCACGCCCCACATCTGATCCTTGCCGGCGCGATAGCGCAGCGACTTGAACGGAATCGCCATCTCCACCGTCCAGCCCCCGTCGAACCGTCCCGTCTTCGACGTCCACACCGGGTTCCAGTCGGTATTCGACTGCCCTTCGTCGACGATGCTGTAGTCGGCGCGCGCGCCCAAGGGGTTGGTGTAAAAGGCGAAGCCGCTGCGGCGATCGTAGAAGGTGTCGAAGAGCACGCCCACGTGGTCGTTGTTGCGGAGGCCACCCGTGTCGCGCCGCAGTTCGTTCGCAATCCACTTCTCCGGCGGCGCCGAGTCGTAGCAGCGGCAGGAGAGGTAGATGTTGCGGTCGTCGTAGCTGATCCAGAGATCGCTGCGCTCGGTGGCCGGGGCGCCGGCGTCGGGCGCCACCTGAATGAGGCCGCCGAACGGCGCCTCGTTCTTGTACACGGGCTCGTCGAGCACGCCGTCGAGGGTGAGCGGGGCGGCGAGCTTGATGGCGCGCACCGTCGCCTGTCCCGAACTGGTGCGCGTGATGACGGCGGGCGCGACCGGCGCCGGCGGGCCATCGATCGCGGTGAGCTGCCTGGCGTGGGCGCGCGGCGCGGCCACGGCGAGCAACAGTGCGCCGCTTGCGAGCACGACGTGACGATGTTGGCAGCGGATCATGTTTCGGAGTAGGGGGCGGCGAGGCGTGTGCGCAGTCGGCAGACTCACGGAGTATACCGATACCGCGCAAACCACCCCAGTGCCGTCGTCACCTTCGACGCCTCGTGGCTCGGGCGCTTGCGGATGCCGTGCGACTCCTCAGGCACGCGTACCAGTACGCTCTCCACGCCGAGCATCTTGAGCGCCTTGTAGTACTGCTCCGACTCCGACATCGGCGTGCGGTAGTCCTCCTCGCCCGTCATGATGATCGTGGGCGTCTTCACCTGCTTCACTACCGACAGCAGCGACCGCTGGTCGTAGTTCGCCACGTGGTCCCAGGGCATGCCCGGGAACCACGTGCGCGACGTGTTCGGCGCGATGTCCGCCGTGAGGTTGAACGACTCCCAGTTGATCACCGGATAGAACGCCGCCGCGGCGCGGTAACGCGTGGTATGCCCGATGAGCCACGCGGTCAGCACCCCGCCACCGCTCCCGCCGGTGACGAACAGGTTGGTGGTGTCCACGATGCCGCGCGCGATGATCGCATCCACCCCCGACTCGAGATCGAACCGGTCATCACCCGGATACGTGTGATGAATGCGCATCGCGAACGATTCGCCGTAGCTCGTGCTGCCGCGCGGGTTCACGTACAACACGAGATAGCCCGCGGCCGCCATCAGCTGCTTCTCCTCGTCGAAGCGGCTGCCGTAATTCAGGAACGGCCCGCCGTGAATCTCGAGAATGAGCGGATACTTGCGCGACGGGTCGAACCCGGGCGGCTTGATGAGCCACCCCTGAATCTTGAGGCCGTCCTTCGACGAGGTATACCACAGTTCCTCCACTGCGCCGAGCCTCCGCTCCGTGAGCAACGCGGCATTGAGCGCCGTCACCACACGCGCCGGCGCGCCGGACGCGGCCACTGCCACGTCGCTCGGCTCCTGCGGCGTACTGCGGGAATAGGCCACCACCCCACCGCGCGACACGCTGAAGCTGCCCCCGCCGTACGCGCTGTTCCCTTCGCCCAGGTCGCGCGCCACTTCGGTGATTGCCCCGTCGAGCGTCACGCGCAGCACGCGCGTGTTCCCCTCCACATCGCTGCGCACGTACAGCGCCTGTCCATCGGCCGCCCACACCGGCGCGTCCACGTTGCGGTCGGCGTTCGCCGTGAGTGAGCGCCTCCCGCTCCCGTCGCGCCGCATGACGTACAGCTGCGTGTTGGTGAAGCTCGCGCCGGTATCGTCGAAACCGGTGAATGCGATCCACTGGCCATCGGGCGACACCACGGGCGAGGCATCGGGACCATACCGCCGCGTCAGCCGCCGCAACGCCCCGTCGGCAACCGACACCGCATACAGCTCCGTTTCGCGCTGATGCAGCTCGGGGTTCGTGTCGCGCCGCGCCGGCATCACGAGTTCTCGGCCGTCCGGCGTCCACGCGAGCGAACCGGGCGCGTAGTTGGTGCCGCCATGGTCGAAGTCGCCCCGCGTCACCTGCCGCACCGCCCCTCCGTTCGCCGACACCACGAACGCGTGCATGAACGCGCGCGGCAACTCGCCCAGCCCGTCGTACCGGAACGTGAGGCGGTCGGTCACCTTCGGTGGTGCCGCCCACGTGGCCCCCGCCGGCGGGGTGAGTGGCTGGCCGATCACGAGCGGCGCGGTGGGCACGAGCGCCAGGAACGCCACCTGCCGGCCGTCGGCACTCCACGCCGGCGCGCTGGGGGCGCGATCGTCGTTCGTGAGCGCCACGTCGGTACGGCTCGCCATGGTGTGCACGTACAGCTGCGGCTTCCCGCCACGATTCGACACGTACAGCAGTCGCGTGCCGTCGGGCGACCACCGCGGCGACGTTTCGGTGAACGCGCCCGACGTGAGTGCGCGCCCCTGCGTCCCGTCGGCGCGCACCAGCGAGATGTTGCTGTACCGGCGATCGGTCGTGATGTCGCTCCATTTGCGCACGTAGGCGATCCACTGCCCGTCGGGGCTGATCTGCGGATCACCGGCGTACTGCAGGGCAAACAGATCGACCGGTGCCAGCGGACGCGCCTGCGCGGGGAGCGGCGACGTCGACATGGCCAGCGCCGTGAGCGCAACCATCACGGCGGAACCCACAGCGACAGGACGAACGGCGTGACGGAGCATGCGCACTCTCGGATCGGGACGTGAGGCTGGACCGGACACCCAAAGATGCGGCCACCGTGGGCATCGCGCGAACCGGCGGTACCGGCACCGGCCAACCCTCACCACGCGCCGCGACCGGCGGTACGTTCCGGCGTTCGCCGTTTTCCCTGCCAGGCTCCCGGCCACCACTCGTCCGTCACATGCGTCGCTTCCTGCTCCTTTCCACGCTCCTCCCCGCCGCACTGTCCGCGCAGTCCGCGTCCGTCGTGTACCGCCTCGGCAAAGACACCGTCGCCATCGAGCAGTACACGCGCACGGCCACATCGCTCAGCGGCGAAATGGTGCAGCGCTCCGGCGCCGCCGTGGCCCGGGTGCGCTACTCCATGACCCTCGGCAGGAATGGGCGCCCCACCGGTGCATCGATCGTGCGGCTCGCAGCTGACGGCTCGCTGCCCCCCAACACGCCCAAGGAGACGCGCTTCACCATCACCGCCGACTCCATCGTGCGTGAGATGGTGTTCGCCGACAGCGTCCAGCGGCGCGCGTTCGCCGCGCAGCAGGCGTTCGTGAACTTTCCCGTGTTCGTGTACGGGCCCATGGAAGTCCTCGCGGCCATCCGCAAGGCCGGCGGTGTGACGGACAGCTTGCCCGCACTCGGCGCCACGGGGAACCTCGGGTACACCGGCTTCGCGGCGATGAGCGGCGATTCGGTGCGTCTCAAGGGTGCGCCGTACGCCATGATCCTGCGTCTCGATGGCAAGCAGCTGCTGCTCAGCGTAGACGGCACGCTCACCACCAACAAGTCCGTCGGCACGCGCAGCACGGCCGGTGTGGATCTCGCGGCCATCGCGAAGACCATGAAACCCACCGGTGTGCTGTCGTTGCGCGAGGTCGCGCGCGGCGGCTTCGGTCAGGGCGGCATCGTGCTGGTGGACTACAGTCGGCCGCAGGTGCGCGAACGCACCGTGTGGGGCGGCACGCTCGTGCCCTTCGATTCCGTGTGGCGCGCGGGCGCCAACGACGCCACGCACCTCTTCACCACCCGCACACTCACGTTCGGTGCACCTGGCGGGGAGCTCGTGGTGCCGCCGGGTCAGTACACGCTGTTCGTGCAGCACACACGCACCGGCACCTGGCTCATCGTGAACAAGCAGACCGGCCAGTGGGGCACCGTGCACAACGCAGCCAACGACCTCGGTCGCGTGGCACTGACGCTCGCTCCCAACAAGGACCACGTGGAGGAGTTCACCATCATGGTGAAGTCGCTGAGCCCCGCGCGTGGCACGCTCGAGCTGGCGTGGGGCCCGAGCGCGGCAAGTGTGACGTTCGCGGTGAGTATGGGGCGACCGTAGACCGGGTGGCGGCCACGGACACGAAAGTCGAAGCGGCGCCCAGACCATGTCGGGGCGCCGCTTTGTGCTCTGCGCAGTGAAGGCTATTGCCCAGTTCGACCTGGAAAAGGTCGGCCAAACGTTTCCACGATGGCTATGCCGGTGCGCCGTAGGCGTTCTCGCTGGAATCGCCCACCGTTGCCAGCCACACGATAACGGGAATCGCCCCAATGATCGTGAGCAACCAGAGCATCTTCCATCCGGAACGCCCGGTATCGTGCAGTCGACGGACACCAACCGCCAGCGACGGCAGCATGAACGCCAATGTTGGTAGGATATTGTACGCCGCGCCCTCCTCGCCATACAACGCAACGCCGACGATCGATGCTCCCCAGCTGATGAGCATGGTGAAAAGTTGGAACCACCAGTACTCCGCGCGGGTGGCACGACCGGAGAAGGTCGCATACTTGCTCAGACAGGCCGCGATGGAGTCCGTAAATCCCATTCGTCCGGAACGAGGGGAACCGTTGGCGGGCAGCGCCGGGACCGGGGCTGATCCTGCGCTGCTCGACACGAGGTCACTCTTGCAGTGGCGACAGAGGATCGCAGCGTCTTGAATCGGCTCGGCGCAATACGGGCAGGCTTTCATGGTGGCGTCTCCGACGGGTTGCGGTGGGGTTCAGCAAGCAGTGCGCAGAGGTCAGTTGGCGGCAATGATCGGGGCGCACACACCGAGGACAATGAGGCCGACGAAGGTCAGGTAGATCGTCGCGATCAGTCGGCGAGAACGGGTTGGGCGCCGGCTTGGCACACGATTTCCAATCGATCGACAGACAATACGGAATCTCGGTTGAATGACACCGCGGCACACGTTGGCACTCTCCGCTGCCGCCGCCTGGCTACACCTTGCACGTGTACCGCGCTGCCGTCAACGGTGGCGGTAATGCCGGCATGCAACGCGGCGCCCCGCTCAAGTCGGGGCGCCGCGAACATGCTTGCGAGTGGCTCCTGTGGTGAGTAGAGTCCCATCGTCACGTCTGAACTCACGCGCTTTCTCCCACGTTTAGAGGACACCGTTGATGCGCAAGACACTGGCGGGCTTGATGGCCGTAGCATGCATGATTTCCATGCCCGTTCGTCAGGCTGCTGCTCAGCTTGCCAAGGGCTATTCTGACATCGGCGGCGTTGTCGGCTTTGGAAACACGGGAGGGGCTGGCGTGTCGCTTGGCGGCCGCTTCGAGCGCGTTCTCAAGGACCTGCCCGACATGGGCGGCGGAACGCTGGGCATCGGCGTCAGTGCCGACTATTGGCGTTACGATTACGGCAACTACTACCGCTACTCCTACTTGCCCATCGGCGTGACCGGCAACTATCACGTCAAGCTGGAGAACAAGAAGGTCGATGTGTTCGGTGGCGTGGGTCTCGGCTACAACATCATCGGCTGCAGCTACTCCGGACCCGCCGGCACTTTGGGTGACTTGTGCCAAAACGGCTCCATCTACCTCATCGCGAGGGCCGGCGGTCGCTATTTCCTGAGCGACAAGAGCGCCATCTACGGCGACGTCGGCGCAGGCGCATCGGCGCTCAACATCGGCCTCACCTTCAAGATCAAGTAATCAGCGCCGTTGGTGCGGCAACGAGATACGACAACGCCCGATCGAACTGGTTCGATCGGGCGTTGTGTTTCGGCTACCCCTGCGCCGCTACGGTGAGGATATGTCATTTTTTACTGGCTGGAAACAGAAAGGCACCGTAGACTCCCCCGTCAAGCGCACAGTTTAAAAGTAGACGGGGTGGCGTTGGTAGGTCTCGGGAGAAAGGTCAGTGGCGGCACGTTCCCGAGGCTTTCGTGCGACCGTTCCGTGTTGTAGCCGTTTCGCCATTCTTCGCTGACGGCGCGTACTTCGGCGAGCGTGGTGAACACCCACGCATCGAGCACCTCCTCCCGGAAGCTGCGGTTGAAACGCTCGATGTAGGCGTTCTGATTGGGTTTCCCGGGTTCGATGTAGGCGAGCGTGATGCCGCGCGCCTCACACCATGTGCGCACAGCGTCAGCGATGAACTCCGGGCCGTTATCGCAGCGTACTTGCCGTGGCGCGCCATGCTGTGCGACGAGATCGTCGAGCACGGCGACCACGCGAGTGCTTGGCAGTGAGAAGTCGACTTCGATGGCGAGCGCTTCGCGATTGCCTTCGTCGAGGACGTTGAGCAGCCGATAGGATCGGCCGCTGTAGAGCGAGTCGCCCATGAAATCCATCGCCCACGTCGTGTTGAGCTGCGGCGGCGCGTTCAACGGCACGACCTCGCGCGTCGGCACGCGCTTCTTGGTCCGACGCACCTGGTTCAAGCCGAGCGCGCAGTACACGCGGTCGACGCGCTTGTGGTTCCACGCATGCCCCAACGCGCGGAGACGGTCGAAGCACTTCCAGAAGCCCCAGCGGCCATGGCGTTCCAGCACCGCTTGCAGGGCCGTGATCACCGGCGCATCTGCGTCCGCAGGCGATACCGCGGCGTCACTTCGCTGAGCACGATAGAAGGCGGTCCGCGAGCATCGGGCGATCTGGCACGCGCGCTGCACCGGCAGCCCGTGGTCCTCGGTCAAGATCGTCACAACGGCTCGTCTCGCAGACCGCATTACAGTTTTCGGGTGAGCACATCCTTGATCGCGGTGAGCTCCAACGCCTGGTCCGCGTACATCCGCTTCAGGCGGGCATTCTCCCGCTCCAGTTCCTTCAACCGCGGTAGCTCGGCGACGCCGACACCGCCGTATTTCTTCTTCCACAGGTAGAACGTCGGCCGACTGATCTTGTGCTTTCGCAGCAGGTCGGCCACGGCCGCGCCGGCCTCGGCTTCGCGTAAGATCCCGACAATCTGGGTCTCGGTGAACTTCGACTTTCGCATCAGCTGCTCCGGTGAGGGCCACCGAAGTCTAACTTTCAACTGTCCCGCTGGAGGGGGAGTCTACGTAAACAGCGGGAATGTTCGGGCCGGACCGCTCACGGGTGCACGCTGATCCGCGCGGCTTCGTGGGTAATGGTCAGTGAGATGATGTGCGCAGGGCCTTCGTCAACAGTGCCAGAGCCCTCCACGTAGTCCACATATTCACCGTCTCGGCCGCGAGTCTGTGGCTCTGGACGTCCATGCAGGATATCCCTTCATGCCACCGATGCTTATGCGCCGATTCGCCATCGCCACGTGGATGTTCGCGATATTGTTCGTAGCCGTCTCCTGCAAGATTACCGGTTCGGAAGGGCTCAAGGGCAAAGTGTTCCGGGGCACGTACTCAGGGACCAAGAGTGGTCCGATGACGTGCACGATGGCGGACGAGTTGAATTGCAAGGGCACGTGGACGGTGAACACCATCGCCTGTGACCTGTCCGTTGGGGTCAATGGCAGCGGGAGTGCTGGGGGGTCGTTCAGCTGTCCCACGGGCTCCGGCACCGTCAGCGGGACCATGACATCTGAGATGTTCAGCGGCACCTGGAACGGTACCGTGGCCGTGGCTGGCAGCAGTGGCGCCACCACCAGCGCCAGCGGGAGCTTTACGAGCTCCAGCGGCAGCAGCTCGTCCGGATCCAGTAGCGGGACGCTGGTGGGGACATGGGACCTGACGTCCGGTACCATGTTGGTGGCGCGGCAGACGTTCAGTGGATCCGCCACCAGCGGCACTGGCGCGGTGCGCAGCTGGAGCTACACCACGCCCCAGCTGGATGGCGTCTATGTCGCATTCAGTTACACCGCGACAAGCACATCGTTTACCACGACGGTGTCGCAGTATCTGATGTGTGATTTTGCGAAGGGCCAGTGGGTGGCTTCGACGCAGCGGCCTTCAGGTACCACGAACTTCACCTTGGCGACCGACGGGAGCACCATGACGTTCGCCAACGGCGATAGATACACGCGCTCCACCAGCAGCATCGCCACGCCGACGGCCGGTGGGAGCTGCAGTAAGCAGTAACTCGACGGATATCGTGTGCGTTTTGATATCGAGTGAGGGTACACACGTTGGAATCCGAGATCTCCGGGATTCCTGCGCCACGCGGATCCCCCCACGGTGTGTGTTTTACACCCGGTACTACATCGACGCCAGGGGACAAACACAGAGGGGGGACCATTGCTGGTCCCCCCTCATGTAGTACGAATGTAGTACGATCTCTGAAATCCTGAGGTTTTCGAAGTCGTTCGCCTTCAACAACGTCCAGTGGCTTGGGACGGAATCGAACCGCCGACACGCGGATTTTCAGTCCGCTGCTCTACCAACTGAGCTACCAAGCCGTTCCGGGCGCGCGGAGAACCTGTCGCACCAGAACCTCGAATTATAGCCGGAACCGCACGGAAAGGAACCCACCCTCGCCGAGCGCCGAGAGGGGCTTCGTGGCCTCACCCCTTCGGCGCACTCCGGGTTCGCGCGGTACCCCGCCCCTACTGCTCGTACGTCGCCGTGATGATGCTCTTGAGCCCGCCACGCACGTTGAAATCCCCCACCACCGTCATCGCGTGCGGTTTGCACGCCGCCACCAGATCGTCGAGGATGTGGTTCACCGCGCGCTCATAGAAGATGCCGTCGTTCCGGTAGCTCCAGAAATACAACTTGAGGCTCTTCAGCTCGAGGCACTGCGCGGCCGGCCAGTAGGTGATCTTGATCGTCGCGAAGTCGGGGGCCCCGCCTTCGAGCAGCTTGAGTTCCACCGCGTCGGTTTCCACGCCGCCCAACGGGCAGAGCGAGGTGAACTCGGCGGTCTCCATGTAGATCTCGTACTTCCGGTCCGCGTAGGGATTGGGGAAGGTCTCGAGGAGTTCGGGCTTTGGCATGCGTCAAGTCTATCGTGGGCTCCAAGGCCCCGCCTATCCAACGCCCTCTGCTGTGCGGGAACGGCCGGGTCGGCTATGTTGCCACCGGTCTGCGCCGCCTGCCGCGCGCCCCTTCTGCTCGTATCGGTCCCGCATGAACGTCACGGAATTGTTCCTGATCGCCATGGTGCTGATTTTCTCAGTGCCCTATCTGCTCTGGCGTCTCGGGCGCACTGACTACGTGGCCCCCCTGGTCGTCGTCCAGATTCTCATGGGTGTCGTGATGGGTCCCGGCGTGCTGGGGGCGTGGCTCCCGACCTATTACGACACGATTTTCACGCCCCCCGTCGTTCAGGCGCTGAACGGCATCGCGTGGTGGGCGGTGATGCTGTTCGTCATGCTCGCCGGGATCGAGCTCGACCTCCGCGAAGCGCTCGAGAACAAGCGGGAAAGCCTGGTCACCGCAGGGCTCGCCCTCGGGACCCCGCTGCTCTTCGGCATCGGCGCCGGTCTGCTGCTGCTCACCCAGCCGGGGTGGATGGGCCCCAAGGCGCAGTCCTGGCAGTTCGTGATGGGAGTGGGCATGGCCTGCGCCGTGACGGCGCTCCCCATTCTCGTGCTGTTCCTCGAGAAGCTGCAGATCCTTCGTACACCCTTCGGCCAGCGCATTCTGCGGTACGCCAGCCTCGACGACCTCGCGATCTGGGGGGTACTCGCCCTCATTCTGCTCGACTGGCAACGGGTGGGACGCCAGATGGCATTTCTCGGCGCCTTCGCCGGGTGCGCTTGGCTGTTCCGTGCGCTGATGCCGCGCCTCCCGCGCCCCGACCGCTGGTATGTGGCGCTGATCTGGCTGGCGAGCGTGGCCTTCGGGGCCGACTGGTGCGGCCTGCACTACATGGTCGGTGCCTTCCTCGCCGGCGCAGTGATGGACAAGGACTGGTTCGGGGTGGAGCAGCTCGACCAGCTACGGCATCAGGTGCTGCTGGTAATGATGCCGGTCTTCTTCCTCTCCACGGGCCTTCGCACCCAGTGGACCATGGGCGGCGTCACCGTGATGCTCGCGGCCGGCCTGCTGCTCGCCATGTCGGTCACCGGCAAGATCGCCGGCGTGCATCTGGCCGGCCGGTTCCTCCGGTGGCCCAAGGGAGAGGCCGGCATCGTCGGCTGGCTGCTGCAGACCAAGGCGCTGATCGAGATCATCTTCGTCAGCATCCTGCTCGACAAGGGCATCGTCACCCCCGCCATGTTCACCGCGTTCCTCCTGATGGCCGTGGCCAGCACCATGCTGACCGTGCCGGTCGTGGCGCCGCGCTTGGCACGACAGGACCGCTGAGCCTACGAGGGCCGACCATCGACGCGGCCCCCCGGCATCAGCCGCCGGACAGCGCGCGATACGCGTCGCGCAACTCGATCAGGGCGTCGGGCGAAATGCTGAACTCACCGCGCATGGGATGGTCCATCGCCGCGATGAAGAACATCATCAGCCCCACGTACACCGCCAGAATGCCGGACGCGACGAGACGCACCCACATCAACTCGTGGGTGATGAACCAGAGCAATGCCATCGTCATCGCCGCGCCGATCACCACGATCATCCACAACAGGGGCGAGAGCGCGGTGTCCACCGCAGCCACGCGCTCCCGCGTGGCCTCCACGAACTCCGAGAACTGCCGCAACGCCTCGCCGTGGATGATCTGCTCACTCGGCCGCGTCGGCTGGAAGGAGTAGAGCCGCGCCTGCAGCTGGTTGAGGCGCTCCGTGCCTCCCAGTGGAGTGCGCCCCTCACGATAGGCCGGCCACTCTTCCTCGATCGTGTGGTTCACGAAGTCGGCGAGCGATTCCTGCAAACTCTGGCGAAACGGCTCGGGATACGTGCTGACGGTGCGATACAGCTGCGCCACGCGATTGGCTTCCACACTCACCGTCTCTTCAGCCGCGCCGTAGTTCTCGTAGGTCGCCACCGCGATCAGCCCCAGCATCAGACCGAAGAACAGCCCGAAGGCGGAGAGATACTGCCCGACGAAGTCGCCAATCCCCGACGGATCCTCGCAGCGACGGCGAATGGCGTTGCCCACCAACACCACGCCGAACCAGGTATACGCCAGGCATACGCCACAGAGCAGCAGCGCCAACTGCGTATTGGACAGATCGTAGATCCAGACGGGCATCAGCGAGCCCCCCCACGACGCGGTTGGGACCCACTCTCCGCCACCGGCAAGGCCGCCGGAGCCGCCGCCGGAGCAGCAGCCGCCGCCGCCATCGCACGGACCGGCGACCCCGCCGGAGCAAAGCGCGCCTCGCCAACGAGTACGGAGTCACCCACCGACACCCCGCGCAGAATCTCCACCTGTCGCGCATCGCTGATGCGCGCCCCAAGCACCACCGAGGTCCGCACCACCACGCCACCCCGCACAACCGACACCGTGGAAACGGTATCGCGCACGTCGATCGCCAGCTCCGGCACCAGGACTGCGCGCCGCGTGGCCACCGCGACCCGTCCCTGCACCCCCTGCCCGATCAGCAACGGGACATCGGGATCCGACAGCGCCACCCGAACCCGCACCTGCCGCGTTTGCTGATCCACGACCGGCGACACCTGCCGGACTGTGGCCGGGAGCCAGACCGGTACGCGCGCGCCCGCGGGACCAGAGGTATACGCCGAAATCGCGACCTCGCGCTTGCCGCGCAACACCTCGGCATTGGCCAGCGACATCCACCCCTCGATCGTGCGCACCCGGGCGTCGGCCACCGTCACCAACGGCATCCCCGGCGCCACCAGCTCCCCCTCCGCCACCGGAAGCTCAGTGACCACCCCGGCAAATGGCGCGCGGACCACCGTATGCTCGAGCGCCCGCTCAGCGGCGAGCTGCCGCGCCCGCCCCTCCGCAAGCAGGGTGCGAGCCCCCAACGCCGCCCGCTCCGCGCCCTCGCGGTCACGGAGCGCCATCGCACCGATCGCTGTAAGTGCCCGGGCCCGATCGACCTCGCGGGCTGCCTGCGCCACTGCCGACTCCGCCTGCGCGACCGCTGAGCGCGCCGCTTCTCCCTGCCCTCGCAGCGCCCGGTCATCGAACCGCAGCAGTACCGCCCCAGCCGCAACGGAATCGCCAGACTGGACCAAAACGTCGGTAATCATCGCGGCCGCATCGCTACGCAAACGCGCCATTCGCTCGGCAACAACGACGCCGGAGTACGGCGGACCCTCGAGCACACTATCGACACCCACCACCACCACCGCGCCGTCATCGACGGAAAGGACGGGAAGCGATTCGGCGCCGCACGCGGCAAACCCGGCCACCAGCCACACCGCCACGAGACCCGCTGGCCGAGACCCCGCAATACGGCCGATCATCTGGAAGACATCACGCATGGACTGTCGCTGGAAGGGACAACGGGAAGATCAGGCAGGAGCGCAAGACGCGCCCGGGCCAGAAGCACATCACGGGCAGCGCGGCTTCTGGCAGCCAGCGCCTGATACAGCTGCCGACGCACGTCCGATAATTCGACCGCGGTCGCCATGCCTTCACGGAGACGAACCTCGGCGATGGTCAGCGTGCGTTGCGCCATCGCCACCTGAGTCGCGCCAGCCCGGTACGCCGCGCTGGAGGTCGCCTCCTGCAGCTCGGCTTCGCGCGTGCGCAAGGTGAGCTGTTGTTCGACGCACTGCAGCCGCACGCGGGCCGCATCAACGTTGGCATGCGCCAGCGCGCGGTCAGCAGCCCACCGCCCACCGGTCCACCCGCCATGCGTGACCCCGAATCCCACCGTGAACTGCGGGAGAAAAGAATCCGCCGCTCGAGGAAACGGCCGCGTGGGGTAGGTGAACCGCTGGTAGCTCGACTGTATCGCCAGCGAGGGCCATCGCTGCGCCCGCACCGCCTGCGATTGGGATTCGGCGGCCGACACCTCCCAGCGCGCCTGGTCCAATGCGCGACTGACCGGGCGCGCCGCGAGCGGCGCCAGAAACGTTGGCACGACCTCCAGGCTGTCGATCAGCTCCAGCGACGCCGTCGACGCGAGCCCCAACAGCAGCCGCACACGCAGCTGCGCCAACTCGCGAGAGGTCCGCGCCCGCTCGCGCTCGGCGGCCACATCCTCACGCACCAAGCGAGCCCGGAGATGTTCGTACTCGGCCAACACCCCGGTCCGCCAGAGCGTGTCGGTCTGCTGCACCACACGCTCTGCGTGCGCCACCGCCGAGTCGGCGTATTCCTGCAGCAGATCGGCAAGGCGGGCCGATGCGTAGGCGTCGACGAGCGAGAGCATGGTAGCCGCCCGCGTCGAGGCTTCCGCCTGCAGCGTGGCCGTGGCGGTGGCTGCCGCCGCTTGCACCATGGCCCGCTGCCGGCCGCCATCGAAGAGTCGCTGCGAGACGGCGGCACCAACACCGAGTTGATAATCGGCGCCGAGGATGCGCAGCAATGGATCCGCGGCCGACGGCACCCGCGCCGAGGTGCCCGTCGTCGCGCTCGACGGTAGCAGCGACTGGAACTGGTTCTGCACGTTCCATTGCCACAGCGCCGTGGTGGTCACCTGCGGTCGCCCGCTGGCACGGGCCTGTAGCAGTTGCGCGTTGGCCCGCCGCACCCTCGTACTGACTTCGCCCACCTGCAGACTCGAATCCACCCCGCGACGCACCATGTCGGCGAGCGTCAATCGGAGCGGCGCAGCCGATTGCGCGGCGGCACCGCGGAGCGCGAGACCGTTCCCCACCACGAGTGCCGCCCCGAACACCAGCGCGCGCGAGCCAACGGCGCGCGCCACGAACCCGTCAGTGCGTCGCTGCATGCAGCGCCTCGGCGAGAATCTCGAGCCCGCGCCCCAACTCGTCGTCTCGAATCACGAGCGGCGGCATGAGCTTGACGACCTCGTCCTCGCGACCGCTGCGTTCGATCACGAGCCCCCGGTCCCACGCCGCCCGACCGATGCGCGCGGCAAGGGCGGGGTCTTCGCAGCGCAGCCCCTGCATCAGACCGCGCCCGCGCGTCGACAGGGCGCACGCGGGGTGGGCCCGCACCATCTCCGCCAAGGCATCCGTCACGATCGCACCATGTCGTGCGACAGAGCGAGCGAGGACGTCGTCACGCCAGAAGTGGCGGAGCGCCGCCGTCGCGGCCACGAACGCGAGGTTGAACCCGCGGAACGTGCCGTTGTGCTCACCCGGCTGCCAGCAATCATGCTCCGGCCGGTGAAGCACGAGCGCCATGGGCATACCCACCCCACCGATGGCTTTCGACAACAGGATGATGTCGGGATCTATCCCGGCCGGCTCGAAACTGAAAAATGTGCCGGAGCGCCCACACCCGGCCTGAATGTCGTCGACGATGAGCAGCGCCCCGTGCGCTTGCGCGCGCGCGGCCACCCCCTGCAGCCATTCGGTGGACGCGGCATTGACACCGCCTTCGCCCTGAATGCACTCGAGGATGATTGCGGCGACGCCACCGTCCTGCTGATCAGCCAGCAGTAACTGTTGCGACAGCGCATCGAGCGCCTCCGTTGTCGCCACCCCCTGGTTCCCCTCGTACGGGGCCACCCGCACATGCGGAAGCGGAACCCCGGCCCCAGCGCGGGCCAGCGGATTGGCCGTCACCGCCAGCGCACCCAATGTCATCCCGTGATAGCCGTTCGAAAACGCGACGACCGTGCGCCGGCCCGTCACCTTTCTCGCCAGCTTGAGGGCCGCTTCCACCGCATTCGTGCCGGTGGGTCCGGGGCACTGCACGCGGTGCGCCATCCCCCTCGGCTCCAGGACCGTGCGCTCGAATTCCTCGAGGAACGCGCGCTTGGCCACCGTGTGCAAATCGAGCGAGTGCACGATGCCGTCACCGGAGAGATACTCGATCACCGCCTGCACCAGCCGCGGCTCATTGTGGCCGTAGTTCACCGTGCCGGCGCCGGCGAAGAAGTCGATGTAGGCTCTCCCCTCTTCGTCCCACATGGTGGCACCGCGCGACTTGGCGAACACCGCCGGAAAACTGCGGCAGTAGCTCCGCACATTCGACTCCCGCCGCGTGAAGACGTCGGGTGGCTCAGTGATGGCCGCCGATGCCGGGATGTCGAGGAGTAACGCGGAGGATGTCATCGCCATGAGATACCGGGCTCATCCTTTCTGGTCAAGCAAACACTTCCGAATTAGTTTGAGGCTGTGAATACCTCTCCAGTATCCCGGGCGGCGTGGTTCGCCGCACTGTTGAGCCTCTCGGCCGCTCAGCGTGCCCATGCGCAGGCGCTCCCCGTGGACACGGCAGCCGTCGTGGTCCTCCGCCTCGAAGACGGATCGATCCTGCGCGGTCGAGTCACCAGCCAGACTGCAGACTCGGTGATCTTTCTGAGTGATGCCGTTGGGCGCGTAGCGGTGGCCCGCAGCGCCGTGACAGCGATAACGGCGGCCGAGAACGACGCCCAGAGCGCGCTGGCAACGGTGCCTACGCTGGGTGGCGACAACGCGCCGAGTGTGCGCTGGAGCCGCCGCTTGGAAGTGGGCTACCAGTACATGTCCGAGGTCGCACGCGACGAGGTGGGCGCGGTGATCGGAGGCAGTGTGGGGGTGTCGCTCGAGCGCTCGTCCCCCAAGTCGTCAGTGACCGTCGGCCTTCAGGTGAATTACCAGCGGCAGAATCCCAACCCGGCGGCCTCCGACGACCAAATGGTCAACATCACCGCGAACCGCCTGCTGTCGGCGAACTACCGCTTGGTGCTGCAAACGGTAGCCGAGCGGAACCGACCGCAGGAAATCGATGCCCGTTTCACGCAGCACGTTGGCGTGGGGCGGGTGCTGGTGCGGTCCAAGCGCGTGCGGTTGTTCGTGGCCCCCGGTGCCGCCTTCGCGTATGCCAATGCGACCGAGGAAGCCGAGCTGGCGTCGAATGGTGCCGTAACCGTGAGTGGGGTCGGTGGCGGATTCTATGAATCGCTGTCGCTCAAGATCTCGCCCACGATTCAGCTGTCGCAGAACCTGCTGTGGACCGAAATTTCCGGCCGTCGCCAGCACGCCAGTTCGATCACACTGAGCGGTCAGCTCTCGGCACATCTCGGCGTGAATGTGGTGTACAACCGGCGCTACGATTCCGGCTTGGTGGACCCGATCCGCCCGACGTTCAACAAGGTCATGATCGGGCTGCAGTTGCAGCGGTGACCGCGCGGTCCGGTGCCGCCGAAGGGGGCGGCATGACCGTCTGTGGTACGGTATGGCGATGGCGGGCGCTGACGTCCGACGACCTTGATGCCAGCGGCCAGTGGCGCGAGCGCCTGGCGCCCGGGGAGGTCCGCCGGGCCGCGGCCTTTCCTGTGCCGGTCGTGCGTGCGGCGTTCGTTGCCGGGCGAGATCTGTTGCGTGCGCTCGTAGCGCAGTGGAGCGGCGTCTCGCCGAGTGAGGTCACCATCGAACGCACCGACGCGGGCGCGCCGCTCATCGCCGGGCACCCCGAGGTGGGGTGCTCAATCAGCCATGCCGGTGCAGTAGCGGTGGTCGCGCTGCGCACCGCCGGGCCGGTCGGAATCGACATGGAGCCCGAAGATCGGCAGCTGTTGGACGTCGATGCGTTGGTGCCGCTCGCCTGTACCGTCGCCGAGGGCGCGGCCCTCCGCGCACTCCCGGTTCACGAGCGCACCGCGCGTTTCCTGTCGCTGTGGACCGGCAAAGAGGCGGTCCTCAAGGCACTCGGGGTGGGGCTGCAGACCGACCCACGCACCGTGGCGGTATTCCTGCCCGACCAACACCGATGCGG
>DCZC01000141.1:10632-11204 GCA_002331565.1 Gemmatimonas sp. UBA2094 | reverse complement strand
CTCGCGCTCCCCTTGGCGGCCAGTGCGCAGAAAGCGCCGGCCGCCTCGGCCAAGCGCGCGCCCCGCGATGCGTTTGCGCTCAGCGCCCCGCTCCCGATGGACCCGGCGGTACGCGTGGGGACGCTCCCCAACGGCCTCCGCTATTACATCCGCCAGAACGGCAAACCCGAGAAGCGCGCCGAGCTGCGCCTGGTGGTGAACGCGGGCTCCATTCTCGAAGACGACGATCAGCGCGGGCTGGCGCACTTCGTGGAGCACATGGCGTTCAACGGCACGAAATCATTCGCGAAGAACGACATCGTGAAGTACCTCGAAGGCATTGGCGTGCGCTTCGGCGCCGACCTCAATGCGTACACGGGGTTCGACGAAACGGTGTACATCCTGCCGGTGCCCACCGACCGTGCCGGCATTCTCGAGCAGAGCGTCCGCTTTCTGGGCGACGTGGCGAGCGGCGTGTTGTTCGACAGCACCGAGGTGGTAGCCGAGCGTGGCGTGGTACTCGCCGAGTGGCGCAACGGACTCGGCGCCGGCGAGCGCCTGCGCGACCGGCAGTTCCCGGTCATCTTCCGCGG
>DCZC01000141.1:8219-10277 GCA_002331565.1 Gemmatimonas sp. UBA2094 | reverse complement strand
ATCGCGCGACGCACGACGGCGCGCCCGCGCACGCAGCCCGGCGTACCGGCACACGACAGCACGCTGGTGACCATCGCCACCGACCAGGAGCTCACCGCGTCGAGCGTGGGGGTGCTGTGGAAGCGCCCGGCGCAGGCCACCCGCACGGTGGGCGATTTGCGGCGCGATCTCATCGAGCAGCTGTACAACGGCATGCTCAACCAGCGCTTGCAGGAACTCGCGCTCAAGCCGGACGCCCCGTTTACCGGCGCCGGCGCGGGCAGCGGCACCTTCGTGCGCGGCAGCGCGGTGGTGTCGCTCGACGCCGGCGCCAAGGAAGGGCGGCTCGTGGAGACGCTGCGCGCCGTGCTGGTGGAAGCCGAACGCGTGCAGCGCCACGGCTTCCTGCCCAGCGAGCTGGCGCGCGCGCGCACGGGCGCGCTGCGTGCCTACGAACGCGCGTTCGCCGAGCGTGACAAAACGCCGAGCGATGCCTTCGTGGACGAGTACGTGAGCCACTATCTCGCGGGCGAGGCCGCACCGGGTATTGCGTTCGAGTATGCCGCCATTCAGCGGCTGCTCCCGGGTATCACGCTGGCCGAGGTGAACGCGGTGTCGGCGGGGCGCAGCGGCGCGGCCAACCGCGTGGTCACGGTGTCGGTGCCGGAGAAGGCCGGGCTCGCCGTTCCCACGGAAGCGGAGATCCGCGCGGTGTTCGGCGCCGTGGTGGCCGCCGATATCGCGCCGTGGACGGAACAGGTGGCCGAAGGGGCGCTCGTGACCACCATCCCCACACCCGGGCGCGTGGTGCGCGAACAGACCATCCCCGCACAGCGCATCACCGACTGGACGCTGGCCAACGGCGTGCGGGTGCTGGTGAAGCCCACCGACTTCAACGCCGACCAGATCCTCGTGTCGGCCTCGAGCCCCGGTGGCGCCAGTCTCGTGAGCGATGCCGACGTGTTCAAGACGTCGCTGGCCCCGTCGATCATCGCGGCCGGCGGCGTGGGCCCCTTCTCGGCGATCGACCTCCGCAAGAAGCTCACCGGCACGGTGGCCAACGCGCAGCCCGGCATTGCCGACCTCACCGAGGGGATGAGCGGTTCGGCCAGCCCGAAGGATCTCGAAACGCTGATGCAGCTGTTGTACCTGCGCTTCACCGCCCCGCGGGCCGACAGCACGGTGTTTGCGGCGCAGCTGCAGCAGTTCGAGCAGTTCCTCACGAACAAGGACGCCAACCCCATGGCGGTGTTCAGCGACACCATCCAGCAGACGCTGGCCGGCGGGCATCCGCGCGCGCGGCCGTTGAGCGTGGCGCTGCTCAAGGAGCTGGATCTGGCCGACATGCTGCGCATTTACAACGAGCGGTTCGGCGACGCCGGCGACTTCACCTTCTTTTTCGTGGGCAACGTGGACGTGGCCACGCTCAAGCCGCTCGTCGAGCAGTGGCTCGGGTCGCTGCCCGCGGCGGGGCGCAAGGAGGTGCCGCGCGATGTGGGGCCCAGGCAGTTCACGGGCGTGATCAACAAAACGGTGCGCAAGGGCATCGCCCCGCAGAGCCAGAGCGTGGTGCTGCTTGCCGGCGCGGCGCCGTGGGCGCGCGAAGACGCCTATCTGCTCGACGCCATGAGCGAACTGCTGCAGATGCGCCTGCTGGACCGGTTGCGCGAATCGCTCGGCGGCACCTATTCGGTGAGCGTGAGCAGTGCGTTCTCCCGTCGCCTGCGCCAGGAATGGCAGGTTGCCATCCAGTACGGCAGCGCACCCGACCAGGCCGACGCGCTGTACGCCGCCGTACGTGACGAAATTGCGAAGCTGCGCACCGCCGCGCCGACGGCCGCCGAAGTGGAACGCGTGAAAGAGCAGCAGCGCCGCGAGTTCGAAGTGGAACTCAAGCAGAACGGCTACTGGCTCAACACCATGCGCAGCCGGGTGGAGCACGGCGACCCGCTGGAGACCATGGGTGACTACATCACGCTGATCAACGGGCTCACCGCCGACAAGCTCGCGGCGACGGCCAAGCGGTTCCTCACCGAGGAGAACCGGGCGCGGTTCGTGTTGTTGCCGGAGAAGCCGTAG
>DCZC01000141.1:7125-7898 GCA_002331565.1 Gemmatimonas sp. UBA2094 | reverse complement strand
TTGTTGAGCGGCACGCGCTCCACCCACCCCGCGGGGTAGGTGCGCAGCTGTGGGCCAATGCTGTCCACGAGGCGGCGGCGCGCACGGACGTACACCGCATCCCGCGCGGCAATACGGGCCGCGCTCGCCGAATCGGGGAGCCGCGCGAAGACGCTGTCGATCTCCTGTGCCGTGCGCTCCCAGAACGCGCCCATGAGCCGATCGTCGTGCCAGTCGGCCTGCGCCCGGCGCTGGAGTACGCTGTCGCCCCTGGCGCGGAAGAAATGCTCGGCGCCGCGGCCGCCCACGAAGCTGGCGAAGCTTTCGTTGAAGCTCACCTGCCCTTTGGCGAAGAACGTGGTGTGCAGCAGTTCGTGCAGTACGGTGTTCACCAGCGTGACGCTGTCCGCCTTCACGGTGGTGCTCACCAGCGGGTCGTTGAACCACCCCAGCGTGCTGAACGCGCTGGAGGCACCCACGGTCACGTCGAACCCGTCGGTCTCCAGCATGTCCGCCGTGCGCCGCGCCTCGCCGAAATCGAAGAATCCCTTGTACGGAAAATTGCCCACCACGGGAAACCACCAGCTCTTCCGCTCGAGCCGGTCCCGATAGGCGGCCGACACCACCAGCACCAGCGTGTCGCGATCGAGCTGCGAGAAGGTGGTGAAGCTCTCCTCGGCCCTCAGCTGCAGCGAATCGATGGCGAACTGTCGCGCTTCCAGCACCAGCGCCAGCTTGGCCCGCAGCGCGGGTGGGGTGGCGTCGCGCGCCACCAGCCGTTGGATAGGCTGGCG
>DCZC01000141.1:0-6770 GCA_002331565.1 Gemmatimonas sp. UBA2094 | reverse complement strand
GCAACGTAGCCGCGCAAGTCCTGCCGCCGTTCAGGGTGCTGAGGTATCATTCGGGGCCATGTCGTTCGTTCACCTGCACTGCCACTCGGAATATTCGCTCCTCGACGGCGCGAATCGTATCGATGATCTGATCACCCGCGCGCAGCATTTCGAAATGCCGGCGCTCGCGATCACCGATCACGGTAACATGCATGCCGCGTGGGAGTTTCAGGAGAAGGCCAAGAAGGCCGGCGTGAAGCCCATTTTGGGCATGGAGGCGTACGTGGCCCCGGGGGACCGGCGCACCCGCGGCCGCCCCGCGCCGGGCGTGAAGCCGTACTACCACCTGGTGCTGCTCGCCCGCGACCTGCAGGGGTACAAGAACCTCTCCAAGCTCACCTCGCTGGGGTACACCGAGGGGTTCTATACCAAGCCGCGCATCGACCGCGAGCTGCTGGCCAAGTACTCCGAGGGGCTCATCGTCACCTCGGCGTGCATGGCCGGCGAGGTGGCCAATCACCTGCTCGCCGACCGTCTCGACCAGGCGCGTGAAGCCGCCGCGTGGTACGCCGAGCTGTTCAAGGGGCGCTACTTCCTCGAGGTGCAGGCGCACACCAGCGAAGGGCAGGCCGGGCTCAACGCCAAGGTCTTGAGCTTGGCCGACGACCTCGGGCTGCCGGTGGTGGCCACCAACGATGCGCATTTCCTCAAGCACGAGGACCACGATGCGCACGACGTGCTGCTGTGCATCGGCCTCGGCAAGGACCGGAACGACAAGGATCGGATGCAGTACGACGACGGCCTCTACTTCAAGAGTGCCGACGAGATCCGTCCGTTTTTCCCCGGTCGCGAGGATGTGCTCACCAACACGCTGGCGATTGCCGACAGCGTGGACGTGCAGTTCGAGAAGAAGTACTACGTGCCGAATTTCCCGCTCCCCACGGGGATCGCCACGGAGAACGACCTGCTGGTGAAGCTGGCCACCGAGGGCGCGAAGGAACGCTACGGCCATCCGCTGCCACTGTACGTGCAAGAGCGGCTCGACTACGAACTCGGCGTCATCACCAAGACCGGCTATGCGGGCTACTTCCTCATCACGGCCGACTTCATCAAGGCGGCGCGCGATCGCGGAATTCCCGTGGGGCCCGGTCGTGGTTCGGCGGCGGGGTCGCTGGTGGCGTACGCCACCAGGATCACCGACGTGTGCCCGCTGGAGTTCGACCTGCTCTTCGAGCGCTTCCTGAATCCGGAGCGCGTGAGCATGCCCGACGTCGACGTGGACTTCTGTTTCGAACGGCGCGGCGAAGTAATCGAGTACGTGCGCCAGAAGTACGGCAAGGACAGCGTGGGGCAGATCGTGACGTTCGGCACCATGAAGTCGCGCGCCGCCGTGAAGGACGTGGGGCGCACGCTTGGCTTCACGCCGGCCGAAACCGATGCGCTGGCCAAGCTCATCCCCAACGCGCCCAACAACTCGCTCACGGTGGCCGAGGCCATCGAGCAGGTGCCCGAAGTCAAGCAGCTCTACCGGAACGACGAGCGGTACCAGCAGCTGCTCGACTTCGCCGTGAAGCTCGAAGGGCTGTCGCGTCACACGGGCGTGCACGCCGCCGGCGTGGTGATTGCCCCGGGGCCGATCGACGATTTCGTGCCCATCTGCACGCAGGCCACGAAGGGCAGTGGCAGCGACGGCGACGAACGCGTGATCGTGACGCAGTACGACATGACGGCGCTCGAGAAGGCCGGCATGCTCAAGATGGACTTCCTCGGGCTCACGACGCTCACCGTGATCACCGACACGATCAAGAACGTGAAGGATCGGCTCGGCATCGAGGTGACCCTGGAGGAGCGCGGCTTCACCGACGAGAAGACGTATCAGGTGCTGCGCGCCGGGCGCACGGGTGGCGTGTTCCAGTTCGAAAGTGCGCTCGCGACGGACGTGCTCAAGCGCATGCGGTGCGACCGGTTCGACGACCTCGTGGCGTCGAACGCGCTGCTGCGGCCCGGCCCGCTCGACGCGGGGATGCACAACGTGTACATCCGCCGCAAGCGCGGCGAAGAGCCCACGGTGTACCCGCTCCCCGAGCTCGAGCCCATTCTCTCCAACACCTACGGCGTCATCACCTACCAGGAGCAGGTGATGCGTATCGCGCAGGTGCTGGCGGGCATTTCGCTCGCCGAAGCCGACGTGCTGCGCAAGGCCGTGGGCAAGAAGGACGCGGAGCTCATCAAGAAGGAGCTCGGCAAGTTCACCGAAAAGGCGATCGCGAAGGGCTACGACCCGAAGATCATCGAGGAGCTGGCCGGCCAGATCGAAACGTTCGGGCGTTATGGATTCAACAAGTGCCTGACCGGTGACACCGAGATTTACGACGCGGCGACTGGTCGCCTGGTGCGCATCGCGGACGTCTACGAGAAGCGGGCGTCGCTGGGTTCCGTGGCGACATGTGACGTGGGTACGCTGCGCCTGACACACGGGCGTGTGATCGACGTGATGGACAACGGCGTGAAGCCGGTATTCCGGCTGCGTACCGAGTCGGGTCGTGAAATCGTCGCGACCGGCAACCATCCATTCCTGATGATCGACGGCTGGCGCCATCTCGATGCGATTGCCGAGGGCGAACACATCGCCGTGCCGCGTTCGCTGCCAACCGGCCCCCGCACCGCATGGCCCGACCATGAGGTGATTGCGCTCGGACATCTGTTGGCCGAGGGCAATCTTGGTCATCCGAGTGGCGTGTACTACTACAATCAGGACGAGGCGTCGGTAGCGGACTTTGTCGGTGCGGCCGAACGGTTCGAGAACGTCCGTTGCACGAGGACAACCCACAAGGGTACGACGTCGATTTACACCGGGCGCGTTGATCGCGCGCAACCGAACGGCATCTTCGAATGGGCGCGTGGCCTCGAGCTGCTCGGCAAGACGGCGACCATCAAGGAGATACCCCCTGCCGCGTTCTCGTTGCCCGACGCGCAGATCGGCATGTTGCTCGGCCGGATGTGGGATGGTGACGGCCATGTGAATGCCGAAGACCGCTCGACGTATTACGCGACTTCGTCCAAACGGCTCGCGCAACAGGTGCAACACCTCCTGCTTCGCCTGGGAATCCTTGGCCGCGTACGCGAGGTGACGTTCGGCTATGCCCGCGGCCCACGGGTCGGCTATCAGGTATTCGTGACCGGCGTGGAGAATCTGCGACCGTTCGCCGAGCGGGTGGGCCTGCATCTGGTCGCTTCCGCCAAGCGCGCGGCGATGGCGGCGATGCCGGTGACGGCGCTCCATGGCCCGTCGAAGGATTTGGTGCCGGTTGGTCCTGTCCGCGCGCTGGCGCGGGCGGCGAAGGCACGTCGAGGCGAAACGTGGGCGATGGTGGAAGCAGGCGCCGACGTATCATCGCGCGATCTCTATCCCGTTGGTACCAACCCGGCGAAGATCGGTTTCACACGCGGGGTGGTGAACCGGCTGGCGCAGTATTTCGGTGACACTGCGCTCGAGCGCCTCGGCAACAACGACGTGCTCTGGGACCGTGTGGTTTCCATCGAGCCGGCGGGCGAAGAGCGCACCTACGATCTCGAGATCGCGGACACGCACAACTTCGTCGCCAACGACATTGTGGTTCACAACAGCCACTCCGTCGCCTACTCCGTCGTGGCGTATCACACGGCCTTCCTCAAGACGCACTATCCCGCCGAGTTCATGGCGGCGCTGCTGTCGTCGAACATCGGGAAGACCGAAGAAGTCATCAAGTACATCGCCGAAGCGCGCGAAATGGGGCTCGAGGTGCTGGCCCCCGACGTGAACGAGTCGGGCTGGCGCTTCACGGTGGTGGGCGATACGCGCATCCGCTTCGGCCTCGGTGCCATCCGCAACGTGGGGCGCGGCGCCATCGATTCGTTGCTGGACGCGCGCAAGGACGGTGCGTTCACGAGCCTGTACGATTTGTGCACGCGGGTGGACCTGCGCGTGTTCAACAAGCGCGTGTTCGAGGCGCTCATCGCGGCCGGCGCCTGCGACGGGCTGGGTGGCCACCGCGCGCAGCTCATGGCGGCGCTCGATGCGGCCATCAGTGAAGCGGCCCTGCAGCAGGAAGAGGCGGAAAAGGGTCAGGGCTCGCTGTTCGGCGAGCTGCTGGGCGGCGGCCCCGAGGAGAGCGGCCCCACCAGGACGTCCGGGGCCCCGACGCTTCCCACGACGCCCCCCTGGAGCGAAAGCGAGCGGCTGCAGCGGGAAAAGGAGCTGCTGGGCTTCTACATTTCCGGCCATCCGCTGGAAAAGTACCGAACAGAGTGCGAATTGTTCGCTACGCACACCGTGTCGCAGTTGGGCACGTGGGTGCCCGAGGCGGTGACGATCGGTGTGGTGGTCACCTCGATCAAGCGCCAGGTTTCCAAGAAGTCCGGAAATGAGTTCGCCCGGTTGACAGTCGAGGATTTTTCCGGATCTTCCGAGGTGTTGGTGTTTCCGGAGGCGTGGGGGGTGATCGCGGAGCGTGTCCGCCCCGACATTCCCCTCCTGCTCAAGGGCGGGTACTCCAGGAAAGATCAGGGCGTGGAAAACGCCACGTTCATCGTGGACGGCGTCACGCGCTTCGAGGAAGTGCGGGCGAGCGGAGAGGTGGCCGTGGCGATCGAGCTGGTCGCCGGGCTGGATCTCCCCGCGGCGATGATGGAGGATATTCGAGCGAAGGTGGAGGCGCACGAAGGTTCTGCTCCACTCGAGCTGCGCTGGTGCGACGCGAACGGGCGGACCGTTCGGTTCCGGTCGCGGTCGCTGACCGTGACGGCGTCCCCGGCAATTCTTTCTGACCTTCGCGCGCTGCTTGGCGCCGACCGGGTGCGACTCGTGCGCACCGGTGGCTGACAGGCGTCGCGTGAGCTTTCCAGGATAGTCATGGCTGCTGCCCCGGTTCTCGAGTTCGAGCGCCCCATCGCGGAGCTCGAAAAACAGATCGAGGAGCTCAAGCGTCTCGCCTCCGAGCAATCCATCGACGTGGCGCACGAAATCGCGCCGCTCGAAAAAAAGCTCGGCGACGTGCGCGTGCAGATCTACCAGAACCTCACGCCGCTGCAGCGCGTGCAGGTGGCGCGCATGTCGCGCCGTCCGTTCACGTCGGACTACATCCAGCACGCCTTCACCGACTTCATCGAACTGCACGGCGACCGGCTGTTCCGCGAAGACGCCGCCATCATGGCGGGCTGGGCGCGCCTCGACGGCGAGACGGTGATGGTGATCGGCCACGAGCGCGGCCGCGACACCAAGGAAAACCTCAAGCGCAACTTCGGCATGCCCCATCCCGAGGGCTACCGCAAGGCGCTGCGGCTCATGAAGCTGGCCGAGAAGTTCCAGGTGCCGGTCATCACGTTCATCGACACCCCGGGCGCGTGGCCGGGCCTTGGCGCGGAGGAACGCGGTCAGAGCGAAGCCATTGCGCGCAACCTGCTCGAGATGAGCAACCTGCAGGTGCCGATCGTCGCAACGGTCATCGGTGAGGGCGGGTCGGGTGGCGCCCTCGCACTGGGCGTGGCCGACCGTGTGCTGATGCTCGAGCACTCCGTGTATTCCACCATTTCCGTGGAAGGCTGCGCGGCCATTCTCTGGAAGGACAGCAAGAGCCCCGAGATGCGCGAGAAGGCCGCCACCGCGCTGCGCATCACCTCGAACGACCTGCTCGCCCTGCGCATCATCGACGAAGTGGTGAAGGAGCCGGACGGCGGCGCGCACTCCGATCACACCACCACGGCCAAGTCGCTGCGCGACGCGCTGATCCGCAACATCGAAGAGCTGCGCCGTCTCAAGCCGGACAAGCTCGTGCGCCGTCGTCGCGAGAAGTTCTTGCGCATGGGCCAGTTCACCGAATAGCGGCCGCGGCGTGTCGCATCTCATCGAGGTTGCCTTCCGGGGCAACCGGAAGGAGTTCTTCTCATGGGACGGTGACACGCCGCCCGCACTCCGTGCGGGCATCATCGTCGAAGCCGACCGCGGCGAGGACTTCGGCCGCGTGCACGCCACGGGCGAGCTGGCCGAGGTGCGGTGCTCGGGGTGCGCGCACGGCTGCGGCACCACCCCGCCGCCACGCAAGGCCTTGCGATTGGCCTCGAAGCACGACGAACGCACCGACCGGGAGCTGACGGGCGAGAACGAGGAGGCGCGCCGCAAGGCGATGGAGCGCGTGAAGGCGAACGGGCTCGCGATGAAGCTCACCGACGCCGAGTGGCAGTGGGACCGTCGCAAGCTCACGATCTACTTCACCTCCGAGAAACGCGTCGACTTCCGCGGGCTGGTGCGCGATCTCGCGGCGCAGTTCAAGACGCGTATCGAGCTCAAGCAGATCGGTGTCCGCGACGAAGCCAAACGTCTTGGTGGTATTGGGCGCTGCGGCCGCGAGTACTGCTCCGCCTCGTGGCTCCCCGACCTGCGCCCGGTGAACCTCGGCGTGGCCAAGGACCAGAAGCTGTCGCTCAACCCGCAGCAGATTTCCGGTGCGTGCGGACGGCTCATGTGCTGCCTGCGCTACGAGCACGAGTTTTACGTGCAGAGCCGCCGGAAATTCCCCAAGGAAGGGAAGATTCTCACCACGGCGCGTGGCGAGGAGAAGGTGGTGGCGTGCGACATCTTCCACGAGCGCGTCACGCTGCGCACGGCCGACGGCGATACGCGGGTGATGGCGCTGGCGGAGCTGAAGGCCGAGCTGGGAGGCGGGGAGCCAGGCGGCGGCGCCGAGGAGCGGACGCCGGCGGCGATCACGGCGGAGTATGTCGTGGACACCGCGGCGGCGATCGCCGAGCTCGAG
>DCZC01000013.1 GCA_002331565.1 Gemmatimonas sp. UBA2094 | reverse complement strand
GTCCGGCCGGTGACGTCAGTGCCGGCCCCGCGCGCGCGTCCGGCGTCGCACTGGTGGCGGCGCCCGCGCCGTTTCCCGGACTCGACTCGTTGCGCGGGGTCAGCCGTAAACTTCGCGCCCGCTTTCTGGCGCCGCATCGCGCCGCCTCCATCCCCGTGCTCCGCCAGTACTTCGGCGACAGCGTCGCGCAGCGCGCCGGCGTGTATGCTGCCGACGATTCGAGCGGCGCCTTCCACTTCATCACCATGCGTCCGTTCGCCGACAAGGTGAAGGGACGCATTGGCACGTATCGCATCGGGTTCTTCCCGGCCGAGGTGCGGGGGGCGCGTTCGGCGGCCTATCGCAATCCCGAAGGCTTCCTCGAAGTCACGTCGGGCAACGCGGATACGCCCATTTCCGACCACTTCCGGCTGCGCGATTTCCTCACGAAAGATCAGGGCAGCGTCTGGCCCAAGTACCTCGTGCTGCGTGAGCCGCTCGTGGACAAGCTCGAGCTCCTGCTCGACGAGTTGCGCGGCATGGGCATTCAGGCCGACCGGCTGCGCGTGATGTCGGGATTCCGTACGCCGCAGTACAACGCGCTCGGTGTGGGCGCCGGTGGTCGCGCCAGCGACAGCCGGCATCAGTACGGCGATGCGGCCGACGTGTACGTGGTCAACGGGGCCCGTGACTGGATGAGTGATCTGAACGGGGACGGCCGCGTGGACACACGTGACGCACGCGTGCTTGCCAGTGCGGTCGAACAGGTGGAACGGAAGTATCCGGAACTGACTGGTGGCGTCGGCATTTACCAGGCCACCGATGCGCACGGCCCGTTCGTGCATATCGACGTGCGCGGCAAACGCGCGCGGTGGGGAGTGCTGTGATTCAACGTCGGACCGCCATTCTGCTGAGCGGCCTCGTGGCCATCACCGCCGCCGTCATGTACCAGCCGCCCGGCGAGCTGTTTGCCGATTCGTCGGCCGACAGCTTCCGTCGCGCGGTGCCGCGGGTCGAAGCGGCGAAAACCATGGCGGGCACCAGCGGCGAAGTGCGCATGCAGTTCGTCACGGCTGGGGATCTCGTCGTATTCCCGCTCGATATTCGCGGCAGTGCCGGCCCGTTGGGCTTCCGCTACCAGTGGGTGAAAGTGGGAAGCGACGAAAGCGGTGACGTGATGCGCCCCCTCAGCGGCGACACGTTGCTGGCGCCGCTCACGCCCGGCTTCTACGAACTCAACGTGATGCGCAACGGCGTCATGCAGCGCATCGAAGCGCCGAAGCTGGCCGTCATCGTGCCGTTCGAACGCAAGTTTGGCAGCACGCTGAACGGCTACCAGATCGGCCGCTACCCGGCCGAGTGGTCACGCGACGAAGCCGCCGAGACGCCACTGGGGTTCGCGGAAGTGCGTGAAGAGCACCTCGATGTACCGCTGACCAAACACCTCAAGGTCCGCGACTTCGTCACACACGACCGGCAAACCATCTGGCCCAAGTACATCGCGGTGGATCCGCGGGTGCTCGACAAGATCGAACTCGTATTGCGCGAACTCGCACGTCGCCGCGGCGAAGAGTCGGCCGACTTCACGCTCGAGGTGCACAGTGGCTTCCGCACGCCGATGCACAACTCCGGGGTGGAGGGGGCGGCTCGTGACTCCCGCCATCTGTACGGTGATGCGGCCGACGTGGCGATCGATGCGGACGGCGACGGCCGGCTGACGCTGCTCGATGCGTACCGCGTCGAGCAGGCGGTGGATTGGGTGGAGCGCCTGCACCCCGAACTCGCCGGCGGGTTGGGGGTGTACAGCAGCCGCCGGTATGCCACGCCATACTGTCATATCGACGCGCGCGGCGAGCGGAAACGTTGGCGCGGCTGATCACGTAGGGCTGGCCGAACGGCCTGCCATGAGGAGCCCATGAATCCGTACGTCCGAGACCGCATCAACCGCAAACTCGACACGCTGAACGACGAGCGCCTGTACCAGGTGCTCGACTACGTGGAGTTTCTCGAGTCGAAGTACGCCGAGAAGCCTGCGTCGGTGACCAACGTGTTCCAGCAGTTCACCGACGGGGTGGAGGACACGCTGCGTGCCGGTGGGTTGGCCGCGGGGACCGTGGTGGAGGCGGTAGGATTCCTCAACAAGGCGATGGGCGTGTTGACCAACGTCGCCCAGACCACGAAGACCGTCGCGACGGACGTCGTGAGCACGGCGAAGACCGTGGCGGATCAGATCGGCGCACCGCCGCCGCCCGTGGCGGCGGCTGCTGTGGAGGATGGCGGGGGGCTGGGCGCAACCGAAACCTGAAAGCTGAAGACCGAAAGCTCCCCCGCTGGAACGCGTATTCCGTGTGTATGAGGGGGAGCTTTCAGCGTTCGGTCATCAGCCGTCAATCCGCCGCGCCTCTGGAAACCCCCTCCGGCCCGGGTTACCTTTCGAGATGGCACCCTCATCTCGCTCCGCCCGTATCCGCGACGACATCGCGCTGACCTTCGACGATGTCCTGCTCGCCCCCCGGCACTCGACCACGCATCCGCGTGAAGTCAGCCTGGCCTCCCGGTTCACCCGTGGCATCACGCTGAATGTGCCGCTCGTGTCCGCCGCGATGGACACGGTCACCGAAAGCGAAATGGCCATCGCGATGGCCCGCTATGGCGCCATCGGTGTGCTGCACAAGAACATGTCGGTCGACCGACAGGCGGCCGAAGTGGATCGGGTGAAGCGCAGCGAAAGCGGCATGATCCTCAATCCGATCACGCTGTCGCCCACGGCCTCGCTGCGCGAAGCCGTCGCGCTCATGATGCGGTTCAAGATTTCCGGCGTCCCGATCGTCGACGCCACCGGCAAGCTGGTGGGCATTCTCACCAACCGTGACCTGCAGTTCGAGCGTGATCTCGATCGCCCGCTCGCCGAAGTCATGACCAGCGAGGATCTCGTGACCGCGCCCATGGGCACGGGGCTCGACGACGCCGAGAAGATCCTCGCCAAGCACCGCATCGAGAAGCTCCCGGTCACCGACGAACACGGGAACCTGAAGGGGCTCATCACGGTCAAGGACATCCACAAGCGCCGCCAGTATCCGGACGCCAACAAGGATCAGTATGGACGGCTGCGGGTTGCCGCGGCCATCGGCGCCGGCGGCGATTACCTCGACCGTGCCCGCGCGCTCATCCAGGCCGGCGTGGACGTGCTGATCATCGATACCGCCCACGGCCACAGTGAAGGAGTGCTGCAGGCCACCGCCCGCGTGCGCGAGGCGTTCCCCGACGTGCAGCTCATCGCCGGCAACGTGGCCACCAAGGGCGGGGCGGCCGCGCTGGTCGCGCGCGGCGTGGACGCGATCAAGGTGGGGGTGGGACCCGGCTCCATCTGCACGACGCGCGTGGTCACCGGCGTGGGCGTGCCGCAGATCGCGGCCATCATGGACGCGGTGGAAGGGGCGGGCGACGTGCCCGTCATCGCCGACGGCGGCATCAAGTACTCGGGTGACATCGTCAAGGCACTGGCCGCCGGGGCGTCGAGCGTGATGATGGGCAGCATGCTCGCCGGCACCGAGGAAAGCCCGGGCGAGTCGTTCCTGCTCGAAGGGCGCCGCTTCAAGATGATCCGCGGCATGGGTTCGCTGTCGGCCATGCAGGACGGGTCGGCCGATCGGTATTTCCAGGAAGGGGAAATGTCTCCCAAGAAGCTGGTGCCCGAGGGGATCGAAGGGCGGGTGCCGTACAAGGGGCCCGTGGGCGACGTGCTCTTCCAAATGATCGGTGGGCTGCGGAGCGGGATGGGCTATGTGGGGTGCGGCTCCATCGACGCCCTGCGCACCGAGGCCGAGTTCGTGCGCATCACCACGGCCGGCCTGCGCGAGTCGCATCCGCACGACGTAACCATCACCCGGGAAGCACCGAACTACTCGGTGTAAGCGGTGCCAATGAGGCGGGGGGCAACTCGACCCGCCCGCCTACTGTCCGAACGGCGTGCACGCGCCCACATTAGGCCCCGTACCGTGCCGCGGCGCCTTCGCGCACCCGGCGCGGGATCGAGCCGACCCACCTGCGGGCCATTCACGTCCTCCCCCGGCCCGCTTCACCCAGACCACACCGCTGATGGGAATCTGGTCCAAGAAATCGATCACGGCGCTGCGTGCCGAGGCCGACAGCTCCGAGGGCGGCCTCAAGCGAACGCTTGGTGCGCTCAACCTCACCATGCTCGGCATCGGTGCCATCATCGGCGCCGGCATCTTCGTGCTCACGGGCACGGCAGCCGCCAACTTCGCCGGCCCCGGCGTCTCGCTCTCCTTCGTGCTGGCCGGTCTCGCCTGCCTCTTCGCGGGGCTCTGCTACGCCGAATTCGCGTCGATGATCCCGATCGCGGGCTCGGCGTACACCTATAGCTACGCGACGATGGGCGAGGGGATCGCGTGGTTCATCGGCTGGAACCTCATCCTCGAGTACCTGTTTGCCGCCTCCACGGTCGCGGTGGGCTGGTCGGGATACTTCAGCGCCATGCTGAATTCGGCCGGCATGCACATCCCGGCGGCGTTCGCGTCGGCCCCGCTCACGGTCATCAACGGCCATGAAGTGGTGCGCGCGTTCACCTGCGTCGATCCGACGTCGGGGGCGACCATCACCGATGCGCTGACGCATGCGGCATACGCCACGCGTGAAGCATGCACGGCGGCCGGCGGTGAAGTCGCGAACGGCCTGATCAACCTCCCGGCCGTCCTGCTCATCGTGGCGCTTACGATGCTGCTGGTGCGCGGCGTGCAGGAGTCGGCCACGCTCAACAACATCATCGTCGCCATCAAGATGACGATCGTGCTGCTGGTGATCGGATTTGGCTTCTTCTACATCAACAAGGACAACTGGACGCCGTTCATCCCGGAAATGGTCACCAATCCGGACGGCACCACGAAGTACGGCATGGCCGGCGTGCTCCGCGCAGCTCCGGTCGTTTTCTTCGCCTACATCGGTTTCGACGCTGTCTCCACGGCCGCGCAGGAAGCGAAGAACCCGCAGCGCGACCTGCCGATCGGCATGATCGCGTCGCTGCTGATCTGCACGGTGCTGTACATCGCGATGTCGCTGGTCATGACGGGCCTGGCCCCGTACACGTCGCTCGGCGTGGCGCACCCGGTGTCGGCCGCCCTCGAAGCGGTCCCGCAGCTCAAGTGGCTCGAAAACCTCGTGAACATCGGCGCCGTCGCGGGTCTGTCGTCGGTGGTGCTCGTGATGCTCATGGGCCAGCCGCGCATCTTCTACACGATGTCGCGTGACGGCCTCCTGCCGCCGATCTTCTCGCGCGTGCATCCGAAGTACCAGACGCCGTCAGCGTCGTCGTGGATCGTCGGTATCATCGCGCTGATCATTGCGGGCTTCTTCCCGCTCGGTCTTCTTGGTGAGCTGGTCTCGGGCGGTACGCTTGCGGCCTTCGCCACGGTGTGCATCGGCGTATGGGTGCTCCGGAACCGTTCGCCGGAACTCGAGCGCCCGTTCAGGACGCCGCTCGTGCCGCTCGTGCCGATGCTCGGTGCTGGCGCCACGCTGTACATGATGTATCAGCTCCCCGGTCTCACCTGGATGCTGCTCGCCGGGTGGACGGCGATCGGTATGACCATGTACTTCGTGTACGGCATGGGGAACTCGAAGATCGGCAAGCAGGAAGCCGGGAAGTAATGGATGGCGCCGTGGCCGATGGGCTGCTGAGCGCATCGGAGGCGCGGAGGGCGGCAATCCACCAGTGGTTTGCCGCCCTGCGCCCCGGCAGCTTGGTGGCCCTGTCCACGCACATCAATGCGGACGGTGATGGATGCGGCAGCGAAACGGCGCTCGCGCGATTGCTCGCGCAGCGCGGTATTCGCTGCCGCATCGTCAATCCCACCCCGTGGCCCGCGATGTTCGAATTCCTCCTCGGTGACGATGTGGAGGAAGCCAGCGCGCGCGGCGCGGCCGCTCTGGCCGACGTCGAAGCGCTGATCGTGCTCGATATCAACGATGTCCGCCGGCTCGGCCACCTGGCCGATACCGTACGCCAGCTGACCGTCCCGGTCTCGGTGATCGATCATCACGTGGCCGGCGACGAGCCGGTGGGAATGCTCGCCGTAACCGATACGGCGGCGTGCGCCACCGGAGAGCTGGTGTATGACATCGCGATCACGCTGGGGCTCGACATCACCCCGGCGATCGCCCAGTCGTTGTACGCGGCGATCCTCACCGACACCGGCAGCTTCCGCTTCAGCAACACCTCGCCCCGGGCGCACGGAGTGGCGGCCTTGCTGCTTGCCGCGGGGGTGAACCCCGAAGAGATGTACCGGCGCATCTATGCGCAGGTGAGCATGGGCAAGCTGCTGCTGCTCCGCGAAGCGCTGGGGGCGCTGGTCAGCGAACCCGACGTGGGGCTGTCGTACATATCGCTGGAAGCGGGGGTCACCGACCGCTACGATGTCACCAGTGAAGAGCTGGATGGCATCGTGGAGCATCCGCGCAGCATCGCGGGTACGCGCATGGCCCTGTTCTTCCGCGATCTTGGTCACGGCAAGGTGAAGGTGAGCCTGCGCAGCACTGGCGACGTGGACGTGCAGCAGTTCGCGCGTCGCTATGGCGGCGGCGGCCATCGCAAGGCCTCCGGGGCGATGCTGGCCGGTGCGCTCGACGCGGTGCGTACGCAAGTCGTGCACGACGCGCGCGCCTATCTGCGCGGCGAACTGGCCGACGCCTGACCACGCGCCGCCCCCGCTGACGGGGCGCGGAGCCGCGCGCGGGCCATTCCACGGGCCCCCCGGTTCCTCTACCTTTCGGATTCGCATTTCCGACCCCGTTACTTCCCTATGCAGCCACTCATGGAACGGATCACCGGCGCCCTCGCCGCGGTCCGTAACCCGCGCACCGGCGCCGATGTCATGGCCGCCGAGCAGGTGCGCGACATCGCGACATCACGTGAAGGCAAAGTCCGCCTCACGCTGCTCCTTGCGCCCGAGGACGACGCCACGCTCGTGCGTGACGTCCGGCAGGCCATCGAAGCGCTCGATGGCGTGGCGGATGTCCGCGTAGACGTGCGCGATCCGGCACAGAGTGAACCCACACCGGCGCGTCGTGCGCCCGAGCCCATGAATCAGCCCAAGGCCCCCGGCACCGGTCGCGCGTTGCCGGTGATGGACAGTGCACCGCAGAAGGCGCCGCCGAAAGTTCCCGAGCCCGTGCAGTACCCCAACCTCGGGCGCATCATCGCGGTGTCGTCGGGGAAGGGCGGCGTGGGCAAGAGCACCGTGGCCGCGAATCTCGCCATCGCGCTCGCGAAGATGGGCAAGCGCGTCGGCATCATGGATGCCGACATCTATGGCCCGAACATGCCGCTCATGCTCGGCGTGGATGCTGCGCCGGCGGTGCGCGACGAAAAGATCATCCCGCTCGAAGCACACGGCGTGAAGGTCATTTCGCTCGGGTTCCTCATCGAGAAGGATCAGCCGGCGATCTGGCGCGGGCCCATCGTGATGAAGATCATCACGCAGTTCCTGCGCGACGTGAACTGGGGACAGCTCGATTACTTCCTCGTGGACATGCCGCCGGGCACGGGTGACGCGCAGCTGTCGCTCGTGCAGGCCACGCAGGTGCACGGCGCCGTCATCGTCACCACGCCGCAG
>DCZC01000209.1:10597-16355 GCA_002331565.1 Gemmatimonas sp. UBA2094 | reverse complement strand
GGGCGACGACCCGGCGGCGCCGATTCGGCGCCGATGGGGTGCGGACAGCGGCCCGGAATGGGCGCTGCGCGTGGGAGACACCGCGAGTGGAGCGCATCATCCTCCTGGAACACCAAGTGGACACGCAAACCGCCGGGACTCGAATACGACGCGTACGGACCGTCGCGATCGGGGCAACTTGCTCGCACTCGCGACCGCTGCGCGAGTATGCGATCACGTATCTGCTCCCGTCAATAGCCAACGGGCATGGAACGCGACCTGACGCGAATCCCATGCCCGTTTGTGACAATGTCGCGGCCAGGCCGACCGCGACCCGGCTCAGTCCCGCATCCCCCCGTTGCGCAGCGGGTCGCGCAGCATGCTCCCGATGCGGGCCGCCATGGCGTCGAGTTGCTGACGATTGGGCATCACCGAGCCGGGGAACGGCAACGGCACATCGAACCCGTCCCCGTCACGGCGGGGAATGAGATGGATGTGGTAGTGCATCACATTCTGGCCGGCCGCCTGCCCGGAATTCACCACGATGTTCATGTCCGTCGCGCCACTGGCCGCCTGCACCGTCGGGATGAGCTTGGTGGCCACCTGATACAGATGCGCCCCCACCTCCTTCGGGATGTCCTGCAACACCTCGTAGTGCTCGCGGGGCACCACCAGCACATGCCCCGGATTCACCGGCTGAATGTCCAGCAACGCGATCGCCGTCGAGTCTTCGTAGCAGATGGACACCTCGGCCGCGCCGCGGATGAGGTCGCAGAATATGCAGTGGCCGGTCGACGGCTTCATGGGGCGATAGGGGCTTGCATGAGAGGAGACGCTCGGGACCAGACTGGTTTGCCAACCTGCGCGCCGGACCGATTTCCGGCAAGCGTGACGGGATCTCACTGGTGGCCCCCGAACGGTCCCACCCGGGAAACCTTTCGCCCCACCCGCCGGCCAATTGCGCGAGGAATCCCCGTACTTCCCCCCGTGGCGCCCTACCGTCCACTATTTTTTGGGGGTTGTGTGACCCCAGACTCCCTGACTCAACCGATGGCCACTTCGACCCGTCCGAGCCGCGCCCGCAAGAGCGAGGCCCATGAGCCGGCGTCCGCCCCCGCCTCCGCGGCAGCGCTGACCCGCGACCAGCTCATTCACGTCTACCGCGTGATGTACACGTCGCGAAAGCTCGACGACAAGGAAATCCAGTTGAAGCGCCAGAACCGGATCTTCTTTCAGATCTCCGGCGCCGGCCACGAAGCCATCTCCGCCGCCGCGGGAATGGTCACCCGCCCGGCGTACGACTGGTTCTACCTTTATTACCGCGACCGCGCGCTGTGCCTGCAACTCGGCATGACGCCCGCCGAGATGCTCTACAGCAGCGTTGGGGCCGCGATCGACCCCAACTCGGGTGGCCGCCAGATGCCCAGCCACTGGGGGCACAGGGCGCTCAACATCGTGTCGGCCTCCTCCCCCACCGGCACGCAGTTCCTGCAGGCCGTCGGCAGCGCCGAGTCGACGCTGCGGGCGCGGCAGCTCGAGCTCGACGACGCCCAGTTCAAGGGCGACGACGTCACGATCGTCACCACCGGCGACGGCACCACGAGCGAAGGCGAGTTCTGGGAGTCGCTGAACACGGCATCGAATCTCAAGCTCCCCGTCGTCTACATCGTCGAAGACAACGGCTACGCCATTTCGGTGCCCGTGGAAGTGAACACGGCGGGCGGTTCGATCTCCAAACTCGTGGCCTCGTTCCCGGGGCTCTACGTCCAGGAAGTCGATGGCTGCGACTTTCTCGCGTCGTACGACGCGATGCAACGCGCCGTGCAGTACGCGCGCGAGCGAAAGGGCCCGGCGCTCGTGCACGCGAAGGTCATCCGCCCGTACTCGCACTCCCTCTCCGACGACGAGGTGTTCTATCGTCCGCCCGAGGAGCGGGAGGCCGACGCCGCGCGCGACCCGCTCACCACGTTCCCGTCGTGGCTGATCGCCGAAGGACATGCCACCGCCGACGAACTGCAAGCGTTGCGTGATGCCGTCGACGCCGAGATCCTCGCCGCCACCGACGACGCGCTCGCGCAGCCGATGCCGGCGCCCGAGACCGTGCCGTTCGGCGTGTACTCGCCCGACGTGGACCCCACGTCGGAGCGCTTCGACACGGAAGACGATCCCCGGTTCGACGGCGGCGCCACCACCATGGTGGACCTGCTCAACGCCTGCATGCGCGACGAAATGGCGCGCGACGAACGCATTCTCGTGTTCGGCGAAGACGTGGCCGATGTGTCACGCGACCAGTACCTGGGCAAGGTCAAGGGCAAGGGCGGCGTCTTCAAGGTGACGCACGGCCTGCAGAGCAAGTTCGGCAGCGCCCGCGTGTACAACTCGCCGCTCGCCGAGGCCAACATCGTCGGTCGCGCCATCGGCCTCGCGCACCGCGGGTTCAAGCCGGTCGTCGAAATCCAGTTCTTCGACTACATCTGGCCCGCATTCATGCAGATGCGTGACGAACTGGCCACCATGCGCTGGCGCTCCAACAACATGTTCAGCGCACCGATGGTGATACGCACCACGTACGGCGGCTACATTCGCGGGGCCATCTACCACTCGCAAACCGGCGCGTCGCTGTTCACCGCCAACCCCGGCCTGCGCGTGGTGTGCCCCAGCAACGCCCTCGACGCCAACGGCCTGCTGCGCACCGCCATCCGCTGTGACGACCCGGTGCTCTTCCTCGAGCACAAGCATCTGTACCGACAGACGTACAACAAGGCGCAGTATCCCGGCCCGAACTTCATGATTCCGTTCGGCAAGGCGAACGTCCTGCGTCCGGGGACCGACGTCACGCTGGTGACCTACGGCGCCACCGTGCAGCGCGCGCTCGTAGCGGCCAATCAGATTGCCGAAGAAGGGGGCCCGAGCGTGGAGGTGATCGACCTTCGCACGCTTTCGCCCTGGGACAAGGAAACGGTGTACGCCAGCGTGAAGAAGACCGGCCGCGCGATCGTGGCCACCGAGGACTCGCTGTCGTGGGGGTACGGCGCCGAAATCGCCGCCAGCATCGCCGACGACTGCTTCGCGTGGCTCGACGCCCCGGTGAAGCGCGTGGCCAGCCAGGACGTGTTCGTGGGCTACGCCCCGAGCCTCGAAGACGCCACGTTGCCGCAGGTGGAAACGTTCCGGAAGGCGTATCTGGACATCGTGGCGTTTTGAGCCGTCGTTGCACTGACGACTGAGCACTGAACGCTGAAAGCTCCCCGCGACGACCGGGGAGCTTTCAGTTTTCGGCTTTCAGTTTTCGGTCCTCGGCACCAGGGCCGCGAGCATCGCGTATTTTCAGGAGTCCTCTACCCGGAGCCTCGATGTTGCTGTTCCCCTCCCGCTCACCGCTGGTGGTCCTTGGGCTGGCGCTCTGCGCCGTCACCGCGCCACTCGGCGCACAGGGCGCGTCCGCCGCCCCCCATCCCATCACGGCCGCCGACATTGCGGCCTGGAAGACGCTGCGTGGCGCCACGCTGTCCGATAACGGACAGTGGTTCGCCTATCTGCAGGCGCCCAACGAGGGCGACGCCGAGGTGATCGTGCGGCAGACGGTCGCCGGCGGCATCGTGCGCCGCTACCCGGTCGGTGAGGTCCCTGCCGCGGGCGGCTTCGGGAGCGGGACGCCTGGCCTCCAGCTGTCAGGCGATGGCAAGTGGCTGGCCATCCTCGTGTACCCCAAGGCCGCGGAGCAGAAGCGGCTGCGCCAGCAGCGCCGGCCCATCCAGAGCAAGGCCCTGGTGGTGAATCTCGCCACCGGCGCGCAGCGGGAGTTCGACCGCATCCGCCGCATCGCCTTCGGTGGCGATGCGCCGACGTATCTGGCCCTGCAGGCGTACGGCGCCGATGCCCCGTCGGGTGGGGGCAACGGCGGCGGCCCGGCGCCCGGGGCGCCCGGAATGGGGGGCAACCTGTTCGGTGGCGGCGGCGGGCGCGTGGACGGCGCCGACCTGCTGCTGCACGAACTCGGCACCGCCACCGTGTTCAACGTGGGCAACGTGGGCGACTTCGCCTTCAGCGACAACGGCCGCCTCATCGCGTACACGATCGATGCCCGGGACATGGTCGGCAACGGCGTGCAGCTCCGAGACCTCACCACCGGGGTCGTGAAGAGCATCGATGCCGGCAAGGCGTTGTATCGTCGGCTCGCGTGGACGGACACGCTCGCGAGCTTGGCCTTCCTCAAGGGGACGGCCGACAGCGCCAATACCGATACCACGTGGGCGGCCGTCGGTGTGGCCCGTGCAGGCGCCCCCACGCAGAAGCTCGTCATGGTGGGAGCCGGCGCGACGACCGCACTCCCGGCCGGCATGGAGGTGAGCCCCGATCGCACGCCGCGCTGGCTCGAGGCGCAGGACGGGCTGCTCATCGGCCTGCGGGTCGCCGCGCCGCCCCTCCCCAAGGGCGAGGCGCTGGAAGACGACGACAAGCCGTCGCTGATCCTCTGGCACGGGAAGGACGCGCGCCTGCAGTCGATGCAGCTGGTGCAGGAGCAGGCGGACAAGGGCTTCTCCTTCATGGCCACCTACCTGCCGGCCGGCGACAAGGTGGTGCAGCTCACCGACGAGATCGTGCGCACGGCCACGCTTGGCCCGCGCGATGCGCTGCTGCTCGGGAGCGACAACAGCGCCTACGAGCGGCAGACGAGCCTCGATGGCATCCAGCGTCGCGACGTGTACGTGATCGACCCGCGCACCGGCGTGCGCATGCTGGTGAAGAAGGAGGCGCGCGGCAACGCGCAGCTCGCCCCTGACGCGCGCACCGTGCTCTTCTGGGACGACGGCCACTGGCAGGCGTACGATGTGGCCGCGAAGAAGACCACCAACATCACGCAGGGCGCGCCGGTGTCGTTCGTGGACACCGAAGACGATCACAACGTGGATCGCCCCGCCACGCAGGTCGTCGGCTTCAGCAAAGATGGTCGCTTCGTGCTGCTGCAGGACAATTACGACGTGTGGCGCGTGGGGCTCGCGGGGAACAGCTTCGCCAACCTCACGGGGGATGGCCGCGCGAAGAAGATCCGCTACAGCCGTCGCATCAGCGTGGATCCGCGCGAGCGGGGCATCGATCTCGCCAAGCCGATCTACATGGTGGCGATGCAGCACCTCACCAAGAAGGAAGCGTTCGTGCGCCTCGACCCCAACAAGACCGGGGCGGTGGTGCTGAGCGGGTGGCGCGACACGCGCCTCGCCCCCATGAAGGCGCGCGATGCCGACGTGTGGGTGGCGAGCATCCAGAGCAGCACGCGGTTCCCGGACTACTGGCGCGTGGCGTTCGCGGCCGGTGCGCTCGCCGATTCCACACAGCTGTCGGACGCGAACCCGAACATGAACGGGGTGGCGTGGTCGGCGGGCTCGCGGCTCGTGAGCTACGTGACGGAGAAGGGCGACTCCCTGCAGGGGGCGCTCTACCTGCCCGCCGGCTATCGGGAGGGGACGTCGTACCCCACCCTGACGTTCATCTACGAACTGCAGTCGGACAACCTCAACGCGTTCTACTCGCCGACGTACTCGAGTTCACCCAACGCGCTCATCGGCGTGCACACGTCGCGCGGCTACGCGGTGTTCCTGCCGGACATCGTGTACAAGCTGAACGATCCCGGCATGAGCGCGGTGTGGAGCGTGGTGCCGGCGGTGAAGGCGGCGATCGCCACGGGCATCGTGGACTCGGCGCGGGTGGGGCTGCACGGCCACAGCTGGGGCGGATACCAGACGTCGTTCCTGGTCACGCAGACCAACATCTTCAAGAG
>DCZC01000209.1:0-10327 GCA_002331565.1 Gemmatimonas sp. UBA2094 | reverse complement strand
ATCTTCCAGAGTTCGCAGGGGCGCTTCAAGGGGAACTTCCTCGAGAACAAGGAGGCCTACGAGCGGAACTCCCCCAACCGGTTCGCCGACAAGGTGAAGACGCCGCTGATCATCCTGCACGACGACAAGGATGGCGCCGTCGACTTCAATCAGGGGATCACGTACTACAACACGCTGCGCCAGCTGAACAAGGACGTGATCCTGCTGGAATACGTGGGTGAGAACCACGGCCTCGCGCAGTGGAAGAACAAGCGCGACTACTCCCAGCGGCTCATGGAGTACTGGGACGCGTATCTCAAGGGCCAACCGGCGCCCGAGTGGGTCAAGAGCGGCATCCCGCGGCTCAAGATGGACGAGCACCTGCGGGAGCAGAAGAAGAAGCTCGAGGGGAAGAAGATCGCGATGTGAGGAAGGGGGCGGGCGGTTGGGGGCCAGTCGGGCAAACTGTCTCTTGACTCCCGGCCCGAAATACCGGATGTTGGGGATCCCTTGCTCGCCCGCACGTGTGCGGCCGGGCAAGGGACCACCGCAGTTTCGCACGTGCTCCACCACATAGGCGCTGGTCCCCGGTTTTCTTCCCCAGGAGCCGTGGCTAAGAGGGAACCCGGTGTAATTCCGGGGCGGCCCCGCCGCTGTAAGGGACGACGAGGAAGCTTTCCGCCACTGCGCCATGTCCGGCGCGGGAAGGCCGCTTCCGAGGCCGAATCCCGAGCCAGAAGACCTGCCAGTGCCATGAGTCCGCGCGCCCCCTCGAGGGAGGGTTCGCCGGGGATCGCCGCGCCGCAACGCCTTGTCTCAGGGCGTATGCGCGCGGCCCCGTCTAGGGCTCCCTGCAAGGTATCGCCGGGAGCCTTCGTGTTGACCGCGACGTCGCGGTGAGCGCGAAGCACGGGGAACGACCTCCGGGGGGTGTGCACACCGGTTGGCTTTACCCCCTTGGAGACCCGAATGACCACGTCCGTCGCCCCACGTGCCGCCAACGATGTCCGCCAGACCTTTGGCAGCTACGATGCCACCGGTGTGCGCACCATCACCGAAGTCATCAAGCGCGACGGCCGTCGGGCCCCGTGGGACCCGGAGCGCATCACGCGCGCCATCGCCTGCGCCTTCTGGGCGTCGCGCCACGACGACGCGCCCAACCCGCACGCCGACGACGCGGCCCATCGCTTCGGCCTCGGCTTCACCGAGTTCGCCGATGTCTGCGAAATCACGCAGCTCGTCGTGAATACGGTCGAACGCAAGGCGCAGGATCGCACCCCCACGGTCGAAGAGATCCAGGACATCGTGGAAATGATGATCGCCGCCCGCGGCCACTGGGACGTGGCCAAGCGCTATGTCATCTACCGCGCTGCCCGCGCCCAGGTGCGCCTCGCGGCGCACGGCGAAAGCGGCCTCGAGGATTACATCTTCCTGTCGCGCTATTCGCGCTATCGGGAGGAGCTCGGCCGCCGCGAGACGCCGTCGGAGGCGTTTACCCGCGTGATGGACATGCACCGCGCCCACTTCGCCGACAAGCTCGACCAGCCCGTCGCCGGGTTCGGCGGCCGCCCGCTGCGTGAGCTCATCGACGAAACCGAAGCGGCGCTGCAGCGCAAGGCGATCCTCCCCTCCATGCGCTCGCTCCAGTTCGGCGGGCAGGCCATCGAAGCGAACAACGCCCGCATGTTCAACTGCGCCTTCACGCAGATGAACCGCCTCGACGCGTTCAAGGAAGCGTTCTTCCTCCTCATGTCGGGCACGGGCGTGGGCTTCTCGGTGCAGAAGCATCATGTGGCACAGCTGCCGCACTTCCCCATCCGCGGCGCCGAGAACGAACTCGAAGTCATCCACTACAATGTGGGCGACACGCTCGAGGGCTGGGCCGACGCGCTCGACGCGCTGATGCGCAGCTACACCGACAACAAGAAGATCGAGTTCAACTACTCGGGCATCCGTCGTCGTGGCGCCCCGCTCCGCACGTCGGGCGGCCGCGCGCCCGGGCACCTGCCGCTCAAGAAGGCGCTCACCGCCGTCGAGCGCATGCTCGACAACGTGTCGGGCCGCGCGCTGCGCCCCATCGAAGTGTACGACATCCTCATGCATGTCGCCGTCGCGGTGCTCTCGGGCGGTATCCGTCGCTCCGCCACCATCTGCCTCTTCTCGGCCGATGACGACGAAATGGCAGCGGCGAAGACGGGCAACTGGTTCGAGACCAACCCGCAGCGCGGCAAGTCCAACAATTCGGCCGTGCTCGTGCGCCACCAGCACACCGAAGGCGACTTCCAGCGGCTCTTCGAGCTGCAGAAGGAGTTCGGTGAGCCGGGTTTCTACTTCGTCGACGACGTGGAGTACGGCGCCAACCCCTGCGTCGAAATCGGCCTCGCGCCGTTCGCCATCGTCGACGAGGCCGCGCAGGCGAAGCTCGCCGAGTACGGCATGCCTGACGTGCCGGTGGGCAGCAAGGTGAGCGGCTGGCAGATGTGCAACCTCACCACCATCAACGCCAACGCGTGCGACGACGAGGCGGGCTTCCTGGCCTGCTGCCGCGCCGCCGCGCTGCTGGGCACGTTGCAGGCCGCGTATACGAACATTCCGTATCTCGGTGCCGCCACGCGCTTCATCAACGAGCGCGAGTCACTGCTCGGCGTCTCCATCTGCGGCATCCTCGATCGTCCGTCGCTGCTCCTCGACCCCACCGTGCTGGAACGCGGCGCGCAGGAGTGCCTCGACACGAACGCGGCGGTGGCCGAGCACCTCGGCATTCCGGCAGCGGCGCGCATCACCTGCGTGAAGCCCGAAGGCACGGCAAGCCTCGTGCTCGGCGCCGGCTCGGGTATCCATCCGCACCACGCGCGGCACTACTTCCGTCGTGTGCAGGCCGCGCGAACGGAGCCGCTGTACCAGTGGTTCAAGCTCAACAACCCGCACATGACCGAAGCGTCGGCGTGGGATCCCGATACGACCGACGTGATCACCTTCCCGGTGACGGCGCCGACCGATGCGATTCTCCGCAAGGACGTGGGAGCGGTGCAGTTCCTCGAGTACGTGCGCCTCGTGCAGCAGCACTGGGTCGTGGCCGGCCGTCGCCACGAGACGTACAACCCGGGCCTCCACCACAACGTCTCCAACACGGTCACCGTGCGTGACGACGAATGGGACGCGGTGCAGCAGTTCATCTTCGAGAACCGTCAGTACTTCACCGGCATCTCGCTGCTCCGCGAGACGGGCGACAAGGTGTACACGCAGGCGCCGCGCGAAGAAGTGACCACGGAGATGGACATGGCCAAGTGGAACGCCCTCGTGTACAACACGGTCGACTACACGGCGCTGTGGGAAGGCACCGACATGACCACGCTCGCCGATACCGTGGCGTGCGCCGGCGGGGCCTGCGAGATCATCTGACGATCAGCGACTGCTGAACGACGAAACCCGGGACTCGCGAGAGTTCCGGGTTTTGTTTTTGCGGCTCGTGCGGGGAGAGGAACGCGTGAACACAACCACGCGGTCACATCGTGCTGCGCGCCTAGTGCTTCATGCCCGTCGCGCACCCCTGCTCCAGCACCTCGAAGCGGTCGTGCAGCGTCTTCATGGCGGCCTTGAGGGCGGTGTCGTCGGCCTTGACGCTCACCATGGCCGCCACCTTCTCGGTCTCACCCGTGAGGCCAGCCTGCGCCTTGGCGAGCTCGACCTTCTGGCACATCGCCGGCGCCTTGGACGCGGCCACCGCCTTCGCGGCGGCGACCATCTCTCCGATCTTCGCACGGGTGGCCGACAGATCGTTCTTGTCCTTGGCCGGGTGCCAGGTGGCCATCATGAGCATGTGGTAGGCGTCGAGTTCCTTCCATCCCTCCGCCTTGGCCTCCTTGCCGGCCTGCATCTGCTTCATGTGCTCGGCGTGCATGGCGGCATGGTCGTCCTTCTTGACGGCCGGCTGGGTGGCCTGGGCGCCGGCGGGGGCGGAAAGGGCGAGGGCGATAGCGGCTGCGAAAATGGCGCGATTGAGCATGTCGGGAGGTGGGATTGGGGTGGAGAATGCGGGAAGTTATACCGGGCGGGGTGGGGGTTGGATCCGGAGGTCCCTGACAGATCGGCCCCGTACCGCTGAAACTCTGGCGCCGCAGGTCACCGCGCGCCAACGAGTCCCCCTCCCCACTCGTACCTTATCGGTACCCCGCCTCCCCTTGGCAGGGCCGCTGGAACCTCCCTCCACCCGTCCCCGCATGCCTCCGATGCCTTCGCTGCATCACCTGCGTCGTCTGAGCACGTGGTCGGCTGCCGCCCTGTTGGCCGCCGCACCGCTCTCGCTCGGCGCACAGCAGCGCACCACCCCGAAGCAGTTCTTCGGGCATGAAATCGGCGCCGACTACGAGCTGCCCAATTACACGAAGCTCCACCAGTGGTTCATCACCGTCGCCAACGAAAGCGACCGGGTGACGCTCGACACGATCGGCCGCACCGAAGAAGGACGGCCGCAGATCATGGCCATCGTCACGAGCCCCGAAAACCACAGAAAGCTCGCGCGCTACAAGGAAATCGCCACGAAGCTCGCCAAGGCCGAAGGTGTGGACTCCGCCGCCGCGGCCGCGATGGCCAAGGAAGGCAAGGTGATCTTCTGGATCGACGGCGGCCTGCACGCCACCGAGGTGCTCGGGGCGCAGCAGCTCATGGAGACGCTCTGGCAGCTCTCCAGCCGCACGGACGAGGAAACGCTGCGCATCCTGAACGACGTGGTCATCCTCATGACGCACGCCAATCCGGACGGCATGGAGCTCGTCACCAACTGGTACATGAAGGAGAGCGACAAGCTCAAGCGCACCACCTCGACGATTCCGCGCCTCTACGAGAAGTACGCCGGTCACGACAACAATCGCGACTCGTACATGAACGCGCTGGCCGAAACGCGCAACATGTCGCAGCAGCTGTTCGTGGAGTGGCATCCACAGATCATGTACAACCATCATCAGACCGGCCCCACGGGTACGGTGATGGCCGCGCCGCCGTACCGCGATCCGGCCAACTACTGGTTCCATCCGGCCATGATCACCGGCCTCGACCTCGTGGGCGCGGCGCTCAACCACCGCTTCGTGCTCGAGCACAAGCCCGGCCTCACCTTCCGTGCCGGCTCCAACTACAGCACGTGGTGGAACGGTGGTCTCCGTACGACGGGCTACTACCACAACCAGATCGGCATCCTCACTGAAACCATCGGCAACCCCACGCCCATGCGCGTGGCGCTCGTGCCGGAACGTCAGGTGCGTTCGGCCGGCCTGCCGATGCCGATCGAACCGCAGGAGTGGCACTTCCGTCAGTCGATCGACTACTCGGTGAGCGCGAACTACGCGTTCCTCGACATGGCGTCGCGCTACCGCGAATCGTTCCTGTTCAATCGCTGGGTGATGGGGCAGGATCAGATCAAGGCCGGGTCGAAGGACAACTGGACCATCTCACCGAAGCGCGTCGACGCAATGATCGCGCAGATCACCAAGGACCGCGGCACGACGGGCGGTGAGAACCGCGCCGGCGGCCCGCGCGGTGGTGGCCAGGCGCCGAACGTGGCGAGCAGCGTGACCAACGATCGCTACATGGCGCTGCTCAAGAAGCCGGAGAATCGTGACCCGCGCGCATACGTGCTGAGTGCCGCGCAGAACGACTTCCCCACCGCTACCAAGTTCGTCCGCGCGCTGCAGTACTCGGGTATCGACGTGCACAAGGCCACAGCGCCCTTCAGCGCGAACGGCAAGCAGTTCCCCGCCGGCTCGTGGGTCATCAAGACCGATCAGGCGTTCCGGTCGCACGTGCTCGACATGTTCGAGCCGCAGGACCACCCGAATGACTTCCGCTATCCCGGCGGCCCGCCGATTCCGCCGTACGACAACGCCGGCTGGACGCTCGCGTTCCAGATGGGCGTGGCGTTCGAGCGCGTACTCGACGGCGGTCTCACCGGCTCGTTCGAGAAGGTGAACGGTATCACGCCGATGCCGGCTGGCACGGTGGCGAAGGGCAAGGCCGGCTACTTCATCCACGCCGGCGTGAATGATGCCAGCACCGTGGCCAACCGCCTCGCCAAGGTGAAGGTGAAGGCGCAGCGCATTCCCACCGAGTTCAAGGACGGCAGCAGCACGTGGCCGGCCGGTTCGTGGTTCATCCCCGCCGGTGGCGCAGCCGACAAGGTCGTCGCCGATGCCGCGAAGGATCTCGGCGTGAACTTCGCTGCCGCCAACGCCAAGCCGAGTGGCGCGCAGCCGGTGCAGCCGCTGCGCATCGGCCTCGTCGACCGCTACGGCGGCAACATGCCGAGCGGCTGGACGCGTCTCATTCTCGAGAAGTTCGAATTCGGCTACACCACGGTGTATCCGCAGGAGATCGATGCGGGCAACCTGAAGGCGAAGTACGACGTGCTCGTGTTCACCGACGGCATGTTCAGCGAAGCGGGCGCCGGCCGCGGCTTCGGTGGATCGCCCGACACGACGCTCATCCCGGCCGAGTATCGCAAGGAACTGGGTCGCGTGTCGGCAGAGAAGTCGGTGCCGGCGCTCAAGGCGTTCGTCGAAGCGGGTGGCCGCATCGTGGCCATCGGGTCGTCGATCGGCCTCGGCAAGGCCATGGGACTCCCCATCGAGAACTACATGGCCGACGCGAACGGCCGCGCGTATCCGGGCGAGAAGTACTACATCCCGGGGTCGGTGCTCGAGGTGAAGCTCGACACCAGCGCGACGATCGCCGCCGGTATGGCGCCGCGCCCGGCGGTGATGTTCGACAACAGCCCGGTGATGAAGCTCGGGGCCGATGCCGCGAGCAAGGGCGTGAAGGCGCTTGCCACCTTCGACACAGCCACGCCGCTGCTCTCGGGCTGGGCGTGGGGGCAGGAACTGCTGAAGGACGGCGTGGCGATGGCCGAGGCGAACATCGGCCAGGGGACCCTGTGGATGTTCGGGCCGGAGGTGCTCTTCCGCTCGCAGGCGCACGGCACGTACAAACTGTTCCTCAACGCGCTCGACGGTGGGTTCAAGCGGCCGTCGAAGTCGATGCAGTAACGGTTTGGGTCCCAGTCGGGGCGGGAACGCGCTGACACGGAGATCGCCGAGGTAGGTGAGGCCATGGAGAACAGCACGATGCTGATTTCCATGGCCTCACTTTTTTCATCCGATTTGCTGTGCTCAGTGCACTCACCACCCTCGGTGAGCTCCGTGACCACGCGTTGCCCTACCGCCGCCCTCAGCGCCGCCGGTACACGATGCGCCCACCCACCATCGTGAGCATCACCTTCGCCTGATCGATCGAATCGGCGGCGAGGGCGAGAGCGACCGCCGCGAGCAGCGGCATGGTGCGGGGGATGCGGGGCGAACGGTGCCTCATGAGAGCGGTCGGGAGGAGAAGGGGCAGGATCTGCTATATTGCGGCATGGCACTCACTCTGCGCGAGATCGGCTCCCGCGCCACGAAACTGGTCGGCATGATGATCCCCATCGGATTGGGGCTCGGCGCGAGCACGCTCGCGTCGCCGTACATGCCGGCGTTCACCGACTGGGTGAACTCGCTGGGCGCGTGGGCCCCCGCCGTGTACGTGGCGGGCTACGTGGTGGCGACGGTGTGCATGATGCCCGCGTTCCTGCTCACCATCGCCGGCGGCGCCGTGTTCGGGCTCGCGAAGGGGGCAGTGCTGGTGTTCATCGGCTCCACCATCGGCGCAGCCATCGCGTTCACCCTGGGACGTACCGTACTGCGCGGCTGGGTGTCGGCGCAGATCGCGAAGAACCAGACGCTGATGATCGTCGATCGCGTGGTGGGTGAAGAGGGGCTCAAGCTGATGTTCCTGCTGCGCCTCTCCGGCATCGCCCCGTTCGTACTTACCAACTACGCGATGGGGGTGACGTCGGTGCGGTTTCCGCATTTCCTGCTCGCGATGCTGGGGATGATTCCCACCATCGCCACGTACGCGGCCGTCGGCCAGGCGGGGGCGCAGACACCGGGCGCCGGCGCGATTCCGTCGTGGATGCTGTGGATGGGCGTGACGGCGGCGGTGGTATTGGCGGTGACGGTGACGAGGGTGGTGCAGAAGGCGCTGCGGGAGGCGCAGACGCGCGAGAATATGGCGGCGATGCGGGGGTAACGGCGGGAACGACGCGGACTGTGCGGGCGGGGCTCCGCGCGGCTGGGGGGGGGCGGGGGGGGTTTGGGGTTGGGAGTTGGTGTAATTCCCTGACCTACGCTCAGCCTTTCTTATCGGGGTTCTCGAGGACTCGTCGGCGAAGGGAGAGCAGCATGGGGCGCAGTCGGTCCACTCGCGCCATCAGGGGCTGTACGAGTTCGGCGCGAAGAATGCCGGCGTCGCGAATGAGCAGAAGATGATTGTGCGTTTCGGAGAGCGAACCGAGCGCGATGCCGAGGAAGCTGGCGAACTGCCGCTGCGTGGGACGCCTCGTGCCCTCCGCAATGTTTGCCGCGACGCTCGCGGCTGACTCCCGCATCTGTACAATGAGCGCCGAATGCCCGCGCTCGGCCTGATTCGTCGCGAGTATGACCCGTACCGCGAGATCGTGTGCGACTTGCCACACCAGAAGCTTTTGGAAGTCTTGCATGACGCACGATGAGACGCGATGTGTGGCGGTGCGTCACCCTTTTCTCGCCGATGAAATCGTTTGAACGGCGCGACCTTCAGCTCCACACGACTCCCAACCCCCGACTCCCATCGCCAGCCTCCCGCCGGGCATAGTGCGATGCACGGGAATCCCGCGGGTCCCGGTGGGGGGCGGGAGGCGGGAGTTGTGGGTTCGGAGTGGTGCATGGAACCACGCCAGCGCGATTCCTCCCCGGCACGTAGAATCCGGTGTCTCCCACCCTCTTTGCCCCCATGCGCAACGCCTCCCTCCTCGCCCTCTTTCTCCTCGCGTGTCGTCAGCCCACGCCGGCGGCGCGCCCATCGGCGGCCCCCCTCGTGGGCCCGGAGAAGGGCTCCGTGCTCGTGGTCGGCGGCGGCCAGCAGGGGCCGGAGATTTTCGCGAAGTTCATCGAACTCGCCGGGGGCCCCGACGCGCTGATCGTCGAAGTGCCAACGGCCGGCGGCGACAGCATCGATCTCTCCACCGTCGGGCGCGGGCTCCGCGCCGCGGGGGCGAAGAACGTGGTGGTGTACCACACCACCAGCAAGGCGGTCGCCGACGCCGATACGTTCGTGGCGAAGATCGCCAATGCGCGCGGGGTGTGGTTCGGCGGTGGGCGGCACTACCGGCTCGTGAACTCCTACGCCGGCACGAAGAGCCAACGCGCCTTCGAGGCCGTGCTGGCGCGCGGTGGCGTGGTGGGCGGGTCGTCGGCCGGCGCGAGCATTCTCGCGAGTTATCTCGTGCGCGGCGCGCCGTCGAACGACAATCGCATCATGAACCACCCGCAGTACCTCACCGGCTTCGGCTACCTGCGCAACACGGCGGTGGATCAGCACGTGGTCGCGCGCGAGCGGCTTCCCGATCTGCACGATTCGCTCACCATCCGGCGCAAGGATCTCCTCGCGATCTCCGAGGACGAGGGCACCGCATGGGTCGTGCGCGGTGATACCGCCGAACTGATCGGCCGTGGCAAGGGATTCGTGTACAATGCCCGTGAACTTACCGATGCCGGGCGGCCGTTCGTCACGCTGCTGCCGGGCGACCGCTTCGACCTCGGGAGCCGTCGCGTGATGTCGCGCGCGTCGTCAGCGTCGCGACTGGATGCCGCGTTCCTCGACGAACTCTTCGGCCGCTACGCGAGCGGCACGCGCGGCCCGCTCGCGGTGATGGTGGCCCGCGACGGCAAGGTGCTGCTCAATCGCGCTTACGGCATTCCGGTGCAACCGCGCTTCACGCCGGAGACGGCCGTCCCACTCTTCGGCCTCGGCAAGCTGAGTAACGTGCTCAGCGCGGCCTTCGCCCCCGACAGCAGCGGCCGGCTCACCGCGGCCTCCGTGCGGCGCGCGCAGGGCATCGGCGGGATGCAGCGCGCGCAGTACGATACCGTGAGCACGCGGTGGATCGCGAACGTCGACGATCTCTACCGGTTCGAGCTCGGACGCTTCCCCGTGCGTCCGGGCGCGCGCGACACGGTGACCCCGCCGGCCGCATTCACGGTGGACACCGCGCTCGGCCGGGTGCGTCATGCGGTGTACGGCACCGACGACGGCATGCGCGGCGCGTGGGTGCGCTTCCCGTCGGAGCGCGTGGTGATTCTGTTGCTGACGAACGACCCGACGGCGGACGCGGCCGCGATGACGCAGCGCCTGAGCGAGCGTTTGCTGGCGCCCCGTCCCGCCCAGTGATGCGCGGTGTCCGCCCGGCGCTCGCGCCGCTCCTCGCAGTGGGCGTAGCCGGCACCACCCT
>DCZC01000009.1:3639-3793 GCA_002331565.1 Gemmatimonas sp. UBA2094 | reverse complement strand
TGGCCAAGCGCATCGAGTCGGGCGACCAGACCGCCAAGACCCAGATGGTGGAGGCCAACCTGCGCCTTGTGGTGTCGATTGCCAAGGGCTACCGCGGCCGCGGCCTCCCCTTCCTCGACCTCATCCAGGAGGGCACGCTCGGCCTCGTGCGCGC
>DCZC01000009.1:3204-3330 GCA_002331565.1 Gemmatimonas sp. UBA2094 | reverse complement strand
AGAAGCTCAACCAGATCAGCCGCGCGGAGCGCACGCTCGTGGGTCAGCTGGGCCGTGAGCCCACGGCCGAAGAGATCGGCGCAGTCGCCGGGCTCCCCGCGTCCGAGGTGGAGGACATTCTCAGGA
>DCZC01000009.1:2820-2961 GCA_002331565.1 Gemmatimonas sp. UBA2094 | reverse complement strand
AGTCCGAGTTCGGTCGCTTCCTCGCAGACGAGACCAGCATCGCGCCGGAAGTGGCCGCCGAGCAGGCCCTCCGCGACGAAGCGCTTCGCGATGTGCTGGACCAGCTCTCCTACCGTGAGCGCCGCGTGCTTGAGCTGCGCT
>DCZC01000009.1:1377-2653 GCA_002331565.1 Gemmatimonas sp. UBA2094 | reverse complement strand
GCGTGCTTGAGCTGCGCTACGGCCTGGGTGGCGAGAAGCCCCGCACCCTCGACGAGCTCGGCCGCATGTTCAACGTCACCCGTGAGCGCATCCGACAGGTCGAGCACCAGTCGCTGCAGAAGCTCGCAAGCATGGCCGAGGCAAACCGCCTCTCGTAGACCTTCGCGGCGCTGAGGCCCGCTGGCTAGTTCAGCAGCGGGTCCTCAGGGGCCGTGGCCATGAGCCGGTACGAACCCCCCACCCGCTCCAGCACTGTGCGCCACAGCCCTGCGGGGTCGTCGGTGAACACGTCATCGGCGATGGGCGCCGCGTCAATCCAGGCGTCTGAGTCAATCTCCCCTTCGAGTTGCCCCCCGCCCCAGCCGGAATAGCCCCCGAACGCGCGGGCGCGGCGCACGCCGTCGGTTCCCTGGTGCTCCGCGGCGTCCGGATCGAGAATGCCCACCGAGTCGAACGTGATGCCGCCAGCCGTGGCGGTGTCGGCGAAGTCGGCCAGCACGATGACCGTGCCGGGCTGCACCGGCCCCCCGCGGTGCACCGCGGAGCCGTCGCTCACCACGTTGGCGAGTTGCTCGGGCAGGGCGTCCTCGGCGAGCACCTGCATTGGCTGATTCAGCACAATGCCGAGCGCACCCTCATCGGCGTGCTCAAGCACGAGTACCACGGCGCGGTGGAAGTTCGGATCGTCGTCCAGATGGGGAGCGGCCACGAGAAGCCGCCCACGTCGCCAGCGCAGGTCGGTCACCGCACGGGGCCCGGCGTCAGTGCTGGACGGCTGCGCGGCGGCGCGACTGCAGCGTGTTCCAGATACCGCCGCCGATGATGAGCACCAGCGCGATGAGCAGGCACACCCAGAACACGGTGTAGTGCGCCCACAGCGTCTGACCGGCGTCATGCACCGCGAAGCCGAGGCAGAACCAGATGATGGCAACGACGATGAAAACGCCGGCGAGCGTGAACGGCCAGACCTGCGGCAGGTCGTCGTCGTTCTTCTCGTGAGCCATCGGTCCTCCGGAAAGCGGTTACAGGAACGGGCGTGAGGCTACCACGACACCCGGCGGCTGCCAGCCTGCCCCATGGGGCGAATGTCCCGCTACGCGGGCGGATCGTCCCCCGACGAAATCTGACGGGCCACACGGCGCTCCCGTGCGTCAACGGCGAAATGCCCCCCTGCGGAGCGGTAGAGACGAGCGGGACGCCCTCTCCCCTCCCCCCGCACCTCGCCAGACTCCTCCACAACGCCCGCCGCCAACACGTCGCGCCGGAAGTTGCGGGA
>DCZC01000009.1:0-1131 GCA_002331565.1 Gemmatimonas sp. UBA2094 | reverse complement strand
TCGGGAAGCAGGTTCACCGCCACCGGCGCGTAGGCGGTCTTGGCCCGCAGACGCGACAGCCCGTAACCGAGGGCGGCATCCTGCCCATCGGCAAGCGTCGGCAGGTCGTCATGTGGAAACCAGCGGACATCAGCCACATCGGGGCCGGGTGACAGCGGATGCCGCCCGGCATCGATCAGCGCCAGGTGGGCAACGCATACGGCGTCCGGGGGGCGATCGAAGGTGAAGAGCTGCTCCATGGTGATGCCCCGTACGCCAGCGACGTCGCGCACGGCGTCTGCAGCAGCTGTGTCAAGCGCCTCCCCGTCTTCCACTGACCCCGCCGGCAGCAGCCATGCGCCGCCCGACCCACGGGCGAGCAGCACGTCGAGTCGGCGGTCGCGCACGGTGAACACGGCGACTTCAACCAGAACTCTCACCCGGTGCGCGCCTCCCGCTCGGCCATACCCGCAAGCCCCAGCGCGTTGTTGTCGAGCCAGTTGAACGCCGTCCAGCGAATGCGGGCCTCAGGGGTTGCGATGGCACCGTCAGACGGCCACGCCTGCTCCACCGACTGCCAGAGGGCATCGACGTCGCCAGGCGCGCGCGCCCACGATTCACGCGCCGCCTGCCCCATGGCGGCCTGGGCGCGCCGTCCCTGATCAAAGGCTTCCGCGGGGTCTGCCGTGGGCCCGGCGTGGCTCACGTAGGCACGGGTGGCGCCGAGGGCCTCAAGCGTGTCGAGGGTGGTGAGCGCCGCGTCCACGTCGTACTCGGGTGGCGGGAGCGATGGGTAGAGGTCTCCCCCACCCATCTGCACGCCAATCGCGTCGCCGCTGAAGAGCACCCCCTCGCCCTCATCCAGGATCGCCATGTGATGCCGGGCATGGCCCGGTGCATGCACCGCGCGCAGCACCCGCCCGCTGCCAACGGGCACCTCGTGGCCATCGTCAGCGATGACGATGCGGCCCTCAGGGACGGCGAGGAGCCCGCCCATCACCGGGGCGAGATTCCCGAACAGCGCCGCCGTGCCCTGCACAAGGCGGTCGGGTTCCGTGAGGTGCGGTGCCCCGCGTGGATGCACCACCACGGTGGCATTGGGAAATGCCTGCGCCAGGTCGCCCACCGCGCCGCAGTGGTCGAGATGCACAT
>DCZC01000127.1:4349-4770 GCA_002331565.1 Gemmatimonas sp. UBA2094 | reverse complement strand
TCGCCGCCGCCGCCGCGCGCGCTGCCGTGCCCACGTCGCAGTGCCGGACCGAAGGCGGCGTGGTGTACGCCGGCGCGCAGCAGTTCACCTACGGTTCGCTGGTGAACGACGCGGCGTCCCGGCGCGCGGACGATGTCACGCTGCGCGATCCCAAGCACTTCCGTCTCGTGGGGCGCGACATCGCGCGGCTCGATGCCGACGCCACCGTACGCGGCACGGCGCGGTACGCGAGCGATGTACGGGTGGACGGGATGCGCTACGCGGCCGTGGCCATGGCGCCCACCTTCGGCAGCACCGTGCAGCACGTGGACCAGACTGGTGTCGTCTCGCGCGACGGCGTGCGGGCCGTGGTGGAGCTCAGCGGCGGGAAGTTCGGCCACCTTCCCGGCGTGGCGGTGATCGCCGACAGCTGGTGGCAGGC
>DCZC01000127.1:3668-4189 GCA_002331565.1 Gemmatimonas sp. UBA2094 | reverse complement strand
TGATCGCCGACAGCTGGTGGCAGGCAAAGCAGGCGCTCGCATCGCTCACCATCGAGTGGACGCCCAGCCCGCACGCATCGCTCGGCAGCGACGGCATCATGCAGCAGCTGCGCACCGCTGCTGCCGGCACCGACGGCCTGCCATTTCGCAGCTACGGCGGCGCGCGCGACGTCGTGGCGGACAGCACCCGTGTGGTCGATGCGACATACGAGGCCCCGTATCTCGCGCACGCAACCATGGAGCCCATGAACACCACGGTGCGCGTGAACGCCGACGGGGCCGAGGTGTGGACGAGCACGCAGGTGGCCGGCGCCGCGCGCACGGCCGTCGCCGCGACGCTCGAGCTGCCCGACGAGCAGATCACGCTGCACCAGCACACGCTCGGCGGTGGCTTCGGACGCCGGCTCGAGGTGGACTACGTGGCGCAGGCGGCGGAAATCGCGAAGGCGCTGCCCGGGGTAGCGGTGCAAACCATCTGGAGCCGCGAAGACGACTTGCAGCACGACTTCTACCGTCCGGCC
>DCZC01000127.1:389-3502 GCA_002331565.1 Gemmatimonas sp. UBA2094 | reverse complement strand
GCAGCACGACTTCTACCGTCCGGCCACGGTGACGCGGTTGCGCGCCGCGCTCGACGCGAACGGTGCCGTGGCGGGCATCGTCACGCAGTCGGCCGGCCAGTCACCGTTCCAAGCACTCAGCAAGCGGTTGTCCATTCCGTTCGCCGCCTACGCTCCCGACAAGACCACCGCCGAAGGGCTGTTCGACCAGCCGTACGAGTTCCCTGCCTTGCACTCGGCGCACACCAACGTGGAGTTGCCCGTACCGGTGGGGTCGTGGCGGTCGGTGGGACACTCACATCAGGCGTTCTGCTTCGAGTCGTTCCTCGACGAACTGGCGCACGAGGCGAAACGCGATCCGCTACAGTACCGCGCGCAGTTGCTCGCCGCGCATCCGCGGGCGCGCGCCGTGCTCGACGCCGCAGCGAAGGCGAGTGCGTGGGGCACGCCGCTCCCACCCACGAACGATGGACAGCCACAGGCGCGCGGTCTGGCCTTGCACTCGAGCTTCAGCAGTACGGCCGCCGCGGTAGCCGAGGTCTCGCTCGGCGCCGACCGCCGCGTGCGCGTCCATCGCGTGATGGTGGCCATCGACTGCGGGCTCGCCGTGAACCCCAACGGCATACGCCAGCAGGTGGAGGGGTCGGTGGTGTACGCGCTGTCGGCCGCGCTGTACGGTGACGTGCGCATCGAAGGCGGACGCGCCGCCGTGCACAACTTCAACGACTATCGCCCGCTGCGGCTGTCGGAGTGCCCCGAGATCACTACCATCATCGTACCCAGTGCGCAGACACCGTCGGGCGTGGGTGAACCGGTGGTCCCGGTGGTCGCGCCTGCCGTGGGGAATGCGCTGTTTGCGCTCACCGGGTCGCGCGTGCGGGCGCTCCCGTTCGGTGCGATGCGCGAGGCCACGTCATGACTGACCGGAACGACCTGGCGGGGAGCGCGCCGTTCATGCTCAACATCAACGGCGCTGCGGTGCCGGTGAACGCGAGCGCCGATACCCCGCTGCTCTGGGCGCTGCGTCACGACGTTGGCGCGACCGGCACGCGCTTCGGCTGCGGCATGGCGCTGTGCGGGGCGTGCACGGTGCATGTAGACGGCGCACCGGTGCGCTCGTGCTCCACTGGCGTGCGTACGGTGGTGGGCAAACAGATTACGACCATCGAAGGGCTCACCGGCCCCGTGGCCGACGCGCTGCGCCAGGCGTGGACCACCGTGGACGTGGCGCAGTGCGGCTACTGCCAGTCGGGGCAAATCATGAGTGCGGCGGCACTGCTGGCCATCACGCCGGCCCCAACCGATGCCGACATCGACGCGGCGATGGATGGCAACGTCTGCCGGTGCGGCACCTATCCGCGCATCCGTTCCGCCATCAAGGCGGCCGCCGCGCAACTGTCGGAGGTGCGGTCCGGCGCGTAGCGCGTACGCGGGCCCGTTTCGGGGCCATCGACATTCCCGCCCCACTTCCTCACTCCCCAACACGCTGTTCGCATGACCTGTTCGTGGATGCACCGATTGCCGATCGTCCTCGTGACCGCCGCAGTTTCTGCCATGATGCCCATGGCCGTACCGGCGCAGGCCGGCGCGCCCATCATCGGTCGCTGGGATCTCACCGTGCAGGGCACCAATCGCGCGTACCCCAGCTGGGTCGAGGTCTACCTCTCGGGGCACAGGACGCTCGTGGGCCGCTTCCTCGCCGGTTTCGGGAGCGCGCGCCCCATCAGCAAGGTCACGTACGACAACGGCACCGTGCATTTTTCGCTGCCGCCGCAGTGGGAAGCGGAACCCAACGACGTGCAGGTCACGGCGACGCTCGCCGGCGACAGGCTCACCGGTACCATCGTGCAGCCCAACGGCGAGAAGCACCGCTTCACGGGGGTGCGCGCGCCCACCCTGCGCCGCACCGCCGAGCCGGTGTGGGGCAAGGAAGTGGTGCTCTTCGACGGCACCGACATGAACGCGTGGGAACCGCTCCCCGGCGGTGAGAGCCATTGGAAGGTGATCGGTGGTCTGCTCACCAACACCAGGTCGGGCGCCAATCTCGCCACGAAGCAGACGTTCACCGACTTCACGCTGCATCTCGAGTTCCGCGTGCCGAAGGGCGGCAACAGCGGCATCTACCTCCGTGGCCGTCACGAGGTGCAGGTGGAAGACAGCCCGCTCGGCGAGCCGAGCTCCACGCACTTGGGCGGCGTGTACGGGTTCCTCGCGCCCAACGACCAGGCGCACAAGGGGGCCGGCGTGTGGCAGACGTTCGACATCACGCTCGTCGGGCGTCGCGTGACGGTGGTACTCAACGGCAAGACCATCATTGCCGATCAGACGATCCCCGGCATCACCGGCGGCGCGCTCGACAGCAACGAGGGCGAACCGGGCCCGTTGTATCTGCAGGGCGATCACACCGCCGTGGAGTACCGCAATATTCGCATCACCCCGGTAGTGGGCTTGCCGAAGTGACCTCGGGGTCCCCGTGACACTCGATGCGTTGCTGAAAACCGCGCACGTGCTGGGCGCGATGCTGTTCGTGGGCAACGTGATCGTCACGGGCATCTGGAGCGCCGTCTTCTGGCGCGCCCGGCATTCACACGACTTTCATCGCGCCGCCCGGGCCATCGTGATCACCGACTGGTGGTTCACCGTGGGCGGCGGCACGCTGCTGACCACGAGTGGCGTCACGCTCGCCCTGCGGCGCGGCCTGCCGCTGTGGGGCACCCCGTGGATCCGCCTCGGGCTCGTGGCGCTTGGTGTGTCCACGCTGCTGTGGCTGGTGGTGCTGGTGCCCGCGCAGCGCACGATGGTGCGTCATCGCGGCGACGCGGACGATGCCCTGTTCGTGCGGGCCTACGGCCGCTGGAACGTGTGGGGGTGGGTGGCCACCGTTCCGCTGGTGTACGCCGTGTGGTGCATGGTGGCGAAGCCCATGTAGCGGAAAGGCTCAGCCGCGCTTGCCGGGCCCGCGCGGCACCCGCGGCGGTCCGTTCGACGCCACGGCAGCCTGGCGCGCCGCCTTCCGGCCGAACAGTACGCCGTGCACGCGGCGCGTGAAGAACACGAACAACAGCAGCACCGCCACGAGGGTGACGAGCGGCAGGAAGATCGCGAGCACGCTCGTCACCACCGCACTCACGAGT
>DCZC01000127.1:0-164 GCA_002331565.1 Gemmatimonas sp. UBA2094 | reverse complement strand
CCCCACCCCGCCGGTGAGGGTGGTGCTCTTGAAGCGCGTGAAGACGGTGGCGCCCTGCGTCCCCCCCGCCGCGCCGCCGGCGAGCAGCACCGCACCCCACTTGAGGACCGGCGGCAAGTCCACCACCACGCTCGCCGCGGCGAGCATGCCGGCCAGCATCGCCG
>DCZC01000178.1:2330-3303 GCA_002331565.1 Gemmatimonas sp. UBA2094 | reverse complement strand
CGTCGAGAGCATTCAGAAGTAGCGCACGGCAAATGGCACTTGAGGTCGCCACGGGGGACCGGGACGACCTCGTCGTCATCACCCTGCGGGGCGAGTTGGACATCTACACGGTGCCCGTGTTCCGCCGCGAGGTGGGGGCGCTCCCAAAGGGGCCGTCACTCGTCATCGATATGGATGGCGTGACCCTGCTCGACTCGTCGGGGCTCGGCGCAATCGTGGCCCTGCACAGCCGCCTGAGGGAGTCCGGCGGCGTGGTGGCCATCGCGTCGACCTCGCGCCCGGTGCTCCGGGTGTTCGAGGTCACAGGGCTCCGTGGCACGTTCCCGATCGGCGACGATGTGGACGGCGCCATCTCGGCCATAAAGAACTTCTCCCCGGAGGAATAACGCGTGCTCGACCTGCGGCTCATCAGGAAGGACACCGACACCGTGCGGGCAGCCCTCGCACGTCGCGGCGACGCGGCCGAACTCGATCGCGTACTGGAGCTGGACGCCACATGCCGCACGCTCCGGGCCGAGGTGGAGGACATGCGCGCCGAGAGCACCCGTATCGCCAAGGCCATCGGCCAGGCGAAGAAGCAGGGCGACGACGTTCCAGCCGCGCAGGAGGACGAGGCGCGTGCGCTGCGCGAACAGACGGGTGCGAAGGAAGACCTGCTCCGCGCGGCCGAGGCCGAGCGCGACTCCGTGCTGCTCGGCCTTCCCAACCTGGCTCAGGACGAGGCGCCCGATGGCGGCGAGGACGACGCCCTGGAGTTGCGCAAGGTGGGTGAGATCCCCACGTTCGACGGGGAACCACTCGACCATGTGACCATCGCCGAGGGGCTCGGCGGCCTTGATCTCGAGCGCGCTTCGCGCACCAGTGGCGCCCGCTTTGCGTACCTCCTGGGTCCGCTCGTGCGCCTGCAGATGTCCCTGGTCACCTACGCGGTGGATCTTCTGGAGCAGCAGGGCTTCACCCCGGTCATCCCGCC
>DCZC01000178.1:0-2091 GCA_002331565.1 Gemmatimonas sp. UBA2094 | reverse complement strand
CGATCGGCCATCTACGAGACGGCAGCCGACGACCTCTTTCTGGTCGGGACGTCAGAAGTGCCGCTGGCCGCCCTGCACCAGGACGAGATCCTCTCCGAGGACGACCTGCCGCTGCGGTATGCGGGCATATCCACGTGCTTCCGTCGCGAGGCCGGAGCTGCGGGTCGCGACACCCGTGGCATCTTCCGCGTGCACCAGTTCGACAAGGTCGAGATGTTCTCGTTCGTGACGCCGGAGCAGTCGGCTGAGGAGCATCTGCGCATCCTGAGCCTGGAAGAACGAATTCTCCAGGACCTGCAGATCCCGTACCGCGTCGTGGATGTCGCCGTTGGCGATCTGGGTGCGTCGGCCGCCCGCAAGTTCGACTGCGAAGCCTGGATGCCGGGGCAGGGTCGGTACCGCGAGGTGACCTCGTGCTCCAACTGCACCGATTATCAGGCGCGTCGCCTGCGTTGCCGCACCAAGCGTGGCAAGGAGACCCTGCCAGTGCACACGCTCAATGGCACCGCAGTGGCCGTGGGCCGCACCCTCATCGCCCTGCTCGAGAACCACCAGCGCCCCGACGGCAGCGTGGCCATCCCTGAGGTGCTTCAGGCCTTCGGCGCGCCACCGGAACTCACGCCGCGCTGATGCCATGAGCGCTCCCCGGGTCGTCATCGTCGGCCACGTGGAGTGGGTGACCCACGCGCTGGGCCAGGTGCCGGCGCGGGGTCAGATCGCCGACCTCCGTGACGCCTTTGCCGAACCCGCAGGGGGAGGGGGAGTCGCGGCAATCGCGGCGGCGCGCGTCGGCGCACAGGTATGCCTGCTCACTGCTCTGGGGAATGACGACGCAGCCGACCAGTCGTTGGGCGTACTGCGGGGGAACGGTGTGGAGGTTGCAGCAGCGAGACGCCCGGTCCCACAGACCCCGGTCCTCACCATCAACGACCCTGCCGGTGAGCGCACCATCATGGTGATCGGCGAGCGCCTTCAGGCGCGCGCGTCAGATGGCATCCACCACTCGGCAATCGCGGGTGCGCACGCCGCGTACTACACAGGCGAGGATGCTGAGTTGCTGCGTTCCGTACGCGGGTCTGTACCGCTGCTCGTGGTGAGTGCCCGGCGACGGCACGACCTCGTGGCGGAACAGGTGAGCGCCGACGTGGTCATCGGGAGCCTTAACGACCGCGACGAGGACCCGCACGATCTCCCCGACAATCTGCGGCCCCGGTGGATCGTGCAGACCGACGGCGCGCGCGGCGGGATCATCACCAGAGCCGACGGTTCGGCAACCCGGTACGCCGCGGTACCACCGCCCAGTGATGTGATCGACACCTACGGATGCGGCGACACCTTCGCCGCCGCCCTCACCGTCGGGCTCGCGCGCGGCATGGGGATCGCTGACGCCGCAGCCCTCGGGGCCAGCGCGGGCGCCGCGTGCAGCACCTGGCGGGGCGGAATCGGCCCCGCGTGATCCAACGCGGCCCCGAGATTCCCGAGGGTGAACCACTTACTGCGATACGCCCCAGGCGGATCGTGTGGGGCGTGGTGCTGGTGGTGGTGCTGTTCGTCGGGCTGTCGGTGCTCATCAGCAAGGCGGCGGGTTTCTCGAACGTGGTGGATGTGCTGCGGCACGCCGACATCAGCTGGATGGTGGCGTGTTTCGTGTTGCAGGTGGTGTCGTGGGCGGGGTACGTGGTGGTGATGTGGGGCGTGATCGAGATGGATCACGGCGTCCGCCTGCGCCCGTGGCATGCCGTTCGCCTGTGGCTGCTGAGCCTTGGGGGCACGCGAATCGTCGCGCCCGGTGGTGCGGGGGGAATGGCCACCACGTACTGGGCGCTCTGCCACGCAGGCATGCGTCGGCGTGACGCCATGCGCCGTGTCTTTGCCATCGGCATCCTCGTATTCGCCGTGTTCGGACTGCTCGCCTGGGGTGCGTCCGTGGCGGCCGCGGCCATCGGCCCGGATGCACCGCTGGCAATGACGCTGCCATGGATCATCGGGGTCCCTCTTATCGGCGTGTGGGGTGTGTGGTTCGGCATGCCCGGGCGGGCCGAGCGGGTGTCGGAGCCCCGGAGCAGTGGATGGTTGGCCCGGGGCCTGGCG
>DCZC01000233.1:351-8561 GCA_002331565.1 Gemmatimonas sp. UBA2094 | reverse complement strand
CTCGCGGCGCGCGACGACGACGCGGGCGCGGCCCCGGCCTGATCGAAGGTGGTCCCGAGGCCGGTCATCCCAGCGCCTCGGCCAGCCGTGCGAATTCGCGGCCGCGCTCTTCGTAGTTGCGAAACATGTCGTAGCTCGAACAGGCCGGCGAGAGCAGTACGACATCGCCCCGTCTGGCACAGCCGCGGGCGACGCGCACCACGTCCTCGAACGACGCGCCGGCGGGTACCAGATGCACCGGCACGTCGGTGCCAAGCAGCGAGGCAAGGTCGGCGTGCACTTGGAGTCCCGCTTCTCCGTACGCCACGACGGCACGTGCGGTGCGACGCAGCGCGGGAGCGAGCGACGTGTACGGCTCTCCCTTGTGGCGACCGCCGAGCAGCAGCACCGTGGGCCTCGTCATGCCGGCGATGGCCACCTGCGTCGACGAGACGTTCGTGGCCTTCGAGTCGTTGAGCCACGTGATGCCACCGCGCTCGCTCACCGGTTCGAGGCGATGGGCCAGCGCACGGAATTCCCGCAGCGCGCGGGCCATCGCTACACGGGCCTCCGGCGTGCGGTGCGACTCGTCGGCTACCATGACACTCAGGAGCGCTGACAGCGCGTTGGCGACGTTGTGATCACCGGCGAGCGCGAGATCATCGCGCGGCATGACGGGGGCACCCATCACCATGAGCTGGCCGGTGCTGCGGTCGTACCACGCCTCCACATCGGTGCGCCGTGTGGAGAAGTGGTACCACTGCCCGGGGACCGCGCGCACCAGTTCGTGCACGTCGGTGTTGTCGGCGGTGGTGACCCAACGCGACGGCAAGGTGGCGTTGACGAACATCCGTTTCTTGTCGGCGTAGTACTCGGCGACGCTGTCGTAGCGGTCGAGATGGTCGGGACTCAACGTCGTGAGCACGCCCACGTCGGGGAGCATGCCTGGCGTGTCGTGCAACTGGAAGCTGGAAATCTCGAGCGATGCCCACGCGGGGGCCGGATCGCGCAGTGCGATCTCGGACACGGGCGTGCCGATGTTGCCCACGTCCATCGCGTCGTGGCCCAGCGCGCGCAGCAGGTGGCCCACCATGGCGGTCGTGGTGGTCTTCCCGTTGGTGCCCGTGATGGCGATGTAGCGGAGGGCGGGCATGAGGCGCAGCGCTACCTCCACTTCGCTCACGATGGGAATCCCTGCGTCGCGGGCGGTCCGCAGGGGAGGTGCCGTTGGCGGTACCCCCGGGCTCACCACCACGGCCGCCGCGTGCGCGATGCGGTGGAGGTTGTGCATGCCGACGTCGACGCTCGCCCCCTCGCGTTCGAGCGCGGCGGCCGCGTCCCGCATGCCGTCGGACGTACCGGCGTCCGAGGCGTATACCGAAACCCCGGCCTTTCGCAGCAGGCGGGCCGCGGCGACGCCGCTGCGCCCGAGTCCGATGACGGCGAACTCACCGGTCCGCTCGGCGAGCCGGCGGGCCACCACCGCAGCGACTTCCTGGGGAGCGAATGCCATGCCGTCTCTCTCAGCGCAGCTTGAGGGTGCTGAGCGCAAGAATGGCGCACAGGATGCCGATGATCCAGAACCGGATCACCACCTGCGTCTCCGGCCACCCTTTCAGTTCGAAGTGATGGTGCAACGGGGCCCGCAGGAACACGCGATGCTTCTGGGCGTACTCCACCCCGTACTTCTTGCGCCGGTACTTGAACACCGATCGCTGCAGAATCACCGACACGGTTTCCGCGAAGAACACCGCCCCTACGAAGAGCAGCAGGAACTCACTCTTGAGGAGAATGGCGATCGCCCCCACGGCGCCGCCGAGAGCCAGCGAGCCCGTGTCTCCCATGAACACCTGCGCCGGATGCGCGTTGTACCAAAGGAAGCCGATGCAGGCGCCCACGACCGCCGCACAGAACACGGTGAGTTCACCGGCGCCGCGAAGGTAGAAGACCTGCAGATACGCGCTCGTATCCACGCGCCCCAGCACGTAGGCGAAGATCCCGAGCGTGAGGACGGCGACGGCAACCAGCCCCGACGACAAGCCGTCCAGCCCGTCGGTGAGGTTCACGGCGTTGCTCACGCCGGTGAGAATGAACGTGACCCACGGGATGTAGAGCCACGCAGCCCAACTCACCGCCGGCACGACCAGGACGTACTTGAAGAACGGCAGCGTCGTGCTGGCCCCGGGGAGGGTGGAGATGGGATCGAGCAGGAGGTACGCGCCGAGCCCCAGGCCGCAGATCACCTGACCCGCGAGCTTGTATCGCTCCACCAGTCCCTCGTTCTTCTTCCCTTCGCGCTTCTGCTTGAGCTTGAGGTAGTCATCGAGAAATCCGATGACGCCCATCCAGGCGGTGACGGCTACGGCGAGGACCACGTAGCGGTTGTCGAGGCGCGCCCAGAGCAGCACCGGAAGGAAGGTCGCGAGCAGAATGATGAACCCGCCCATGGTGGGCGTCGTCCCCTTGCCGGCGTGCGAGTCGGGGGTGCCGGCACGCACGACCTGATGCACCGCCATGTCCTGCAGGCGACGGATGATGGCTGGGCCGAACACGAAGCACACCAGCAGGGCTGTGACGAATGCGGCGCCGGCCCGGAAGGTGATGTAGTTGAGCAGGTTCAGCACGCTGATCTGGCGTGCGAGCGGATGGAACAGGAAGTAGAGCACGCTGGAAAGTTACGCGGTGGCCCAAAGAGTGATGTGCGGGACGAGGCGTTCGAGGCGCATGCCGCGAGAGGCCTTGAGCAAAATGACGGCGTGGCGGTCGAGACGCGGGGCGAGCAGCGGCCACAGCGCATCGAGATCGTCGCTGACGACCACTCGCGGATCGTCGGGCGCCACCGTACGCAACGCAGCCGCGAAATCGCCCACACCGGCCACGATGTCGGCCGGCGATGCAAGCGCAGCCGCCGCCACCTCGCGGTGTTGCGCGTCCGACGATGCCCCCAACTCGCGCATCGACCCGAGAATCGCGACGCGTTGGCGCCCCTGCCCCACGTCGCTCAGCAGCGCGATCGCGGCCCGCATGGACGCGGGATTGGCGTTGTACGCGTCGTTGATCAGCGTGGCGGCGCCGAGCGTTTCCCAGACACCACGCATGCTGGGGACAGGCATTGCCGCCATGCCGGCGGCCGCATCGGCCAGCGGGACACCACAGGCGCGCGCGGTGGCGATGGCCAGCATGGCGTTGGCGGCCTGATGCGCGCCGCGCAGCGGAAGTTCGAAACGGACGCCGTCGACCACGAGCCACGGACGGCCCTCGGCATCGAGTCCCCAGGCCTCCGGTACCTCGCCGTCGCCGGACAACCCGGCACTGACGACGACCTGCGCTCGGTCGCGCGCAAATGGAGCGACTTCGGGGTGCGCCGCCGGTATGACGGCCAGCGTGCTGCCGTGCAAGACATCGCACTCCTCGCGCAGCACGCCGGCGAGATCACCGAGTCCCTCGAGATGCTCCTCACCGATGCTCGTGAGCACGGCCACGTCGGGACCCGCGATCGCGCGCAGGGTGGCCACCTCGCCCGGCGTGTTGGTCCCGAGCTCCACCACAGCCACCTCGGCGTCACTCGGAATGGCGAGCAGCGTGAGCGGTACCCCGATAAGGTTGTTGAGATTGCCTGCCGTGGCGTGCACCACGAGCGTGCGCCCCAGTGCGGCCCTGAGTAGCTCTTTCGTGCTCGTCTTGCCGTTGGAACCGGCGACAGCGATGACGGTACGCCCCCACGTCTTGCGCCACGCCGTGGCCAACCGGCCCAGCGCCACCAGTGTATCGCGGACCACGTACGTCGGTACCCCGAGGCCGGCAGCCTTGCGTGCATCGCTTACCACGAACGCCGCGGCGCCCGCGTCACGGGCCGACGCAAGGAAATCGTGGGCATCGAAGCGGTCACCGCGCAGTGCCACGAACAGATCACCGCGGGTGATGCTACGCGTGTCGGTGGAGACGCCCGTCAACGGATTGGGCATCGAGGGACCGGTCCCCAAAGCCTGCGCCACGCGCTCGAACGTCCAGAAGGGATGCGCCACCGCCGGCGACACGGCCCGTACGGCGTCGAACGCCGTTCCCGCCGTCGTGAAGGGACTCATGCGCCCCCCGCCGTCGTACCATCGTGCAACAACTCCCGTGACAACTCGGCCACGATTTCGCTCTCGTCGAAGGGATAGGTGGTCGTGCCGCGAATCTGATAGGTCTCGTGTCCCTTGCCCGCCAGCACGATCACGTCGTGCGGTGCGGCGAGGCGAAGAGCGTGCGCGATCGCCTCGCGCCGATCGGCGATGCGCACATGCGTGCCGCGGGTCATACCTGCTTCAATATCATCCAGAATCCGTTCCGGATCTTCGGTACGGGGATTGTCGCTCGTGACGATGGCCACGTCGGCCAGTTCCTCGGCAATCCGTCCCATCTCGGGACGCTTCCCACGGTCGCGGTCCCCGCCGCAGCCGAACAGGACGATGAGACGGCATGCGCTCGCCGGGCTTTCCCGCGCGAAAGGCCGCACCGCACGCAGCGCGCGATCGAGCGCATCGGGCGTATGGGCGTAGTCGCGCAGCACCGTGGGGCCCGTGCGCAGCAGTTCCAGACGCCCCGGTACCTGCGGAGCGATGGACAGCCGCGCAGCGATTTCGCTCACGCTCATCCCCACGGCATGCGCCGCGGCGGCCGCACCGAGCGCATTCGCCACGTTGAAGTCACCGATGAGCGGCAACGTGACCGGATGCGCTCCGGTGGGGGTGACCAACAGAAAGCGACTGCCGGTGGCGTCGTACTCCACGTCGCGCGCAGTGACGTCTGCGCCGGACTCGTGCACGCCGAACGTCAGTGAGCGCGGAGCACCGGTGATGCCGCGCCAGGCGGGATCGTCGATGTTGAAGACGCCGACCCCAGTACGGGCGAGCAATCCGACGAGGCGCAGCTTGGCGGCGCGATACGCCTCCATGGTCACGTGATAGTCGAGATGATCGCGCGTAAGGTTCGTGAACACCCCCGCGGCAAACATCAAGCCGTCCACGCGGCGCTGGTCGAGCGCATGCGACGACGTCTCCATGGCCACGCGGGTCACCCCGCGATCGACCAGCGCGCGCAACACGCGCTGCAGCTCGACCGGACCGGGCGTGGTGAGTCCGCTCCCCCCCGGCATGGGGGTGCCGGCGGTGCCGAGCAAGACGCCGAGGGTGCCGATCGATGCCGCGGGGGCCTCGGCGGAGTCGAGCAGGTGCCGCAACAGGCCGACCGTGGTGGTTTTCCCGTTGGTCCCGGTCACGCCGACGAGAGTCAGCGACCGCGCCGGCCACCCGTGAAACGCCGCCGATGCAAGCGCCGCAGCGCGGCGCCCGTCGCGGACGTGGACGTACGGCAGACCGGCCGCATCGGCAGCGTCCGCATCCTCCACGAGCGCGAGAACGGCCCCGTTCTCCTGCGCCTTGCCCAGCCACGCGTGACCGTCCTGTGCGGCGCCCTTCACCGCGATGAATGCCGCGCCTGTCGTGACGCGGCGGCTGTTTTCCACGAGATCGTGCAGGGTGTCCGGCAGCGCGTCCGATACACCCACGAGGAGCCCGGCCTCGCCGAGTGCCTCGGTGATGACGGAGGTCGCCACCGCACGCGGTGCGGGTTCGTGAACGGACGCCGAACTCATCGTGGCGATTCGAGCTGAACGGTGGAACCGGCCCGCAATAGGGCGCCGGCGGCCGGACGCGTACGCACACTGCTGCCGTCGAGCAGACTCACCTGGAAACCAGCCGCGTAGAGCGCGCGCGCCGCCTGCCGGGCGGACAGACCATACACCGAGGGGACCTCGCGCAGTCCGGCCGGTTCCTTCCGGCGCAGTTCGCGCGCCGTGGAGAAGGGCAACTCTACCACGATACGCGACGGCATCGGGAGGGGTTCGGCCTTCGGAGGCGCGGGCGCTCTGAGTGAATCGAAACGCGCCGAGTCCCGCTGAGCGATGCGGAGCTGTTCGGGGGTGAGGGGCTTCGGCAGCGGTGCCGCCATGGGCCGCGCGAGCTTGGCCAGCTCGCCGCGATCGAGCGACGCGTTCCGTGTGGCGATCGCCGACTGCAGCGCGTCGTTCACCATCTCCCCCGACACAAGTCCTCCGTAGTACGTCCCCTGCGGGTCGATGAGCCGCGCCACGAGGACGTACTGCGGATTCTCCACCGGGAACATGCCGGCAAAGCTCGAGTTGTACTTGCCAAGTTCGTACCCGCGGCCGTTGTCGCGCACGCGGCGCGCCGTTCCCGACTTGCCGCCCACGTCGAAGGTCTGCATGTCGGCCGCCGTGGACGTACCGCTGTCCACGACGCTCTTGAGCATTTCCCGCATCAGTGCCGCCGTTTCGGGGCGCAGCACCCGACGCACCACCGTGCGCTTGTGCCGGTACACCGGTTTTCCCGCGGCATCGCGCACTTCGCGCACGAGCGAGGGCTGCAGCAGCTCGCCGCCATTGGCAATGGCCGCGTAGGCTGCGGCGATCTGCAAGGGCGTGGCGCTCATGGCGTAGCCGATGCTCATCTGGGCGTGATCGATCTGGCTGTAGGGCGGCAGCTTGAGGCTGCCTCGCGACTCCGATGGATACGACACGCCCGTCGGCACGCCGAAGCCGAAGTCTCGCAACGACTCGTACTCCTCGGCATCGTCCATCTTCAGCGACGCCTGCACCGTGCCGATGTTGCTGGAGAAGCGCACGATGTCGCGGACGGTCATCCGCGCCGCCTTGTGCGTGTCCTCGTACTTCTTCGCGCCGTACTGCCACTTGCCGTCGTAGGTGTCGAACAGCTGATCGGGCCGGAGACCGCCCCGATCGAGCAAGCGTGAGATGATGAACGGCTTCATCACGGAACCGGGCTCGAATGCCTCCGTGAGGCCGTTACCGAGGGTCGCCTTGCCGTTGCGCATACCGGCCATCGCGAGCACTGCCCCGTCCCGCGGATCGAGGATCACCAGATCCCCACCGCTCGCGCCGGTGCGCTCCCGGGCGTGCAACAGCGCCTCCTCCGCGATCTCCTGCAACTGCTGGTTGACCGTGAGCACCACGTCATGCCCCGGCCGCGCCGCAACGGGGGTGAGCATCGGTGAGCCGATCCGTCCCCCTTGGCCATCCTTCACGAGCTGATTCTTCCCTTCTTCACCGCGCAGCAGGTGATCGAGCTCCCGCTCGATGCCGCTCACCGCCCCGCCGCTCGCGGTGGCGACACCCACGATGCCGCGCAGCCCTTCGGGCGTGGAGTTCACGCGCTCGAGACGCGGTCGCAGCTTCACCCCGCCGAGGTTGCGCAGGCGCGCCACGTCGGACGGGGCGAACCGGAGCGGGATTTCGACCCACTTGTACTGCTTGGGGTTGTAGGCCCGCTTTACCCACTTGTCGGGCACGCGCAGATCCTTCAGCACCTTGCGCAGCACAACCCGCGAGTCGACCGTGCGCACCTTGCCATCGAGTCCCCTGCGTCGCGAGGGACCGAGGTTGTGCGGCTCCACGATGATCTGCACTTCCTCGCGCGTTTCGACGAGCACGGTGCCGGTGGCGTCGAGAATGGCGCCGCGCGGCGGCGCGACCTTCACGTCGACGACATGCTGCCGGTCGGCTTCCTGCCGCCAATGTTCATGGTCGACGAGCTGCAGCTGCGCCGCCTTGCCCACCACGGCGGCGGCGAACAGCACGAGCGTGACGTGCACGAACGACGCGCGCGACCGGCTGATCACATTGGCCGGGGTTTCCCGCTCCGGTTCTGCTGCGGACGGCGTGGCGTTCATCGCGCCTTGGCGCCGCTGGCGGGAACGGCGATGAATCGGGTCTGCGCCTCACCCGGGCGGACGAGCCCCAGGCGGCGCTGCGCTTCCTGCACGACCGTGCGACGGCTTGTGGCGCGCCGCAGCTGCCCCTCGAGGTACTTCTCCTGTGCCATGAGGGAGCGTTTCTCCTCCTGCAACCGCTGGAGCTGCCTGTTGCTGCGCACGCCGGTGGAGCGGCGCCAGACGACGGAAGTGCTCACGGCGAGGAACAGTGCGAGCCCGGCGGCCACCACGGCCCCCCCCTTGAACGGCCCCCGCGAACGCGCGGACGGGCGGCGTGTCGTCGCCATCATGGCGCGCGTCTCCACGCCCGCAACCGCGCACTGCGAGCGCGCGAGTTGGCCTCGACTTCGGCGTCGGTGGCGCTGATCGGGCGACGCGTCAGCGTCTCCCCCAACGGCGCACCGCGGCAGGTGCAGAGCATCTGCTTCGGCGGGCAGGGA
>DCZC01000233.1:0-127 GCA_002331565.1 Gemmatimonas sp. UBA2094 | reverse complement strand
TCTTCACCAGCCGGTCTTCACCACTGTGGTACGAGATGATGGCCAGCACGCCGCCCGGGGTGAGCCGGTCGCGCAGCGCCGGCAAGGCCCGCTCGAGGCCGGCCAGTTCATCGTTCACGGCGATGCG
>DCZC01000120.1:2497-6212 GCA_002331565.1 Gemmatimonas sp. UBA2094 | reverse complement strand
CAGGGGGCAGGGGGCAGGGGGCGGGGAGCGTGGTGCAGGGGGAAGAAACCCCGAATGACATGAAACGCGGGACCGCCCTACGATTCTTCGGATGACGCTCACCCAGTACCATGTGGATCCGGTCACGGGGTTCGTTCCGCCGGTACCACTGCCATCGCAATTGCCGGAGGCGTTCGCCCGGTGGGACGATCTGGTGCCCGATCTTTCGGCGCTGATCCGCTCGCGGCGACTGCGCGGGGTGCTCCGCGGATTGCCGGTGCTCGACATCGCGCCGCTGGTGTCTGAGGGCGAGCGCGAACGCGCACTGCTGCTGCTCACGCATTTTGCCAACGCGTACGTCTGGGGCGGCGACGAGAGCGACCTGCGCCTCCCGGCGCCCGTGGCGGTGCCGCTGTGCACGTTGGCGACGCAGATGGGGCGTCCGCCCATCGCCCATTACGCCACGACCACGCTCACCAATTGGCGGCTGCTCGATCCGGCGCAGCCGCTGTCGGTGGACAACGCCCGCACGATCGTTCGCTTTCTCGGCGGCGTGGACGAAGACTGGTTCTTCATTGCGAGCATGGGCGTGGAGTTGGCCGGCGCGCCACTGCTGCCGGTCGTAGCCGACGCCGTTGGCCAGTCGCGCGAGGGGAGCGACGCCGAACTCGCCGCGTCGCTCGAGGTGTTCGTGGCGGGCATGGGCGCGGTGCAGGCGGCGCTGGAACGGGTGCGCCTCTGGTGCGACCCGGCGACGTACTACCTGCGGGTGCGCCCGTTCGTGAGCGGCTGGCCGCAGCCCGGGGTGATCTACGAGGGGGTCTCCGAGGAGCCGCAGCGGTTCATCGGCGGCAGCGCGGCCCAGAGCGCGCTGCTGCAGCTCTTCGACGCCATGCTGGGGGTGCATCATGCCGATCACCCGGCCGGGGGGTATCTGCGCACCGTGCGCGGCTTCATGCCCCCGCCGCACCGCGCCTTCGTGGAAGACACCGAGCGCGACACGCGCGTGCGCGAGCGGGTTCAGCATGGCAGCGCGGCACTGCAGGCGGCGTACAACGACGCGTTGGCGCGCATCGTGGCGTTCCGGGACGCGCACATGCGGCTCGCCCACGACTACATCATGGCGCCATCGGCGTCGGGGCGAGACACCCTCGGCACCGGTGGTACCGCCCTCGACCAGTTTCTCGGTGGGGCCCGCCGCTCTACGACCGATGCCCGTGTCTGATCCGCTGCCCGTCCGCCTCGCGTTTAAAGCACCGTCATCTGCCCGTCCCGTATGACCATCCGTACTGTTTCACCAACCGCGGACATCGCCGCCCTCGATGCGGCCGACGCGCTGGCGCCCTTCCGAGAAAAGTTCACGCTGCCGGACGGCGTGATCTACCTCGACGGCAATTCGCTCGGGGCGTTGCCCGTGGACACCCCGTCGCGTGTGGCCGGGGTGATGCACGACGAATGGGGCACGGGGCTCATCCGCAGCTGGAACAGCGCCGACTGGATTGGGGCGCCGCAGCGCGTGGGCGCCAAGATCGCGCGCCTGTTGGGGGCGAAAGCCCACGAAGTGGTGGTGGCCGACTCCACGTCGGTGAATCTGTACAAGCTCATCGTGGCCGCCCTCGGCGCACAGCGCGGCCGCCACGTGGTGCTGTCGGAGCCGGGGAATTTTCCCACCGATCTGTACATGGTGGAAACGGCGGCGGCGACGCTGGGGGCCGGACATCGGCTCGAACTCGCGCCGCGCGACGAGCTCGTGTCGCGCATTGGCGACGACACCGCGCTGGTGATGCTCACGCACGTGCACTACAAGACCGCCGACCTGTTCGATATGGCGGCCATCACCGCGGCCGCACAGGCGAAGGGCGCGCTGGTGTTGTGGGATCTCAGTCACTCGGCGGGGGCCGTGCCGCTCGCGCTCAACGCGTGCAACGCCGACCTGGCCGTGGGGTGCGGCTACAAGTTCCTCAATGGCGGCCCGGGGGCGCCGGCGTTCCTCTTCGTGGCGGAACGACATCACGCGACGCTGCAGTCGCCGCTCGGCGGGTGGATGGGGCATGCGCGCCCGTTCGCCTTCGTCGACGGCTACGAGCCGGCGCCGGGCATCGCGCGTTTCCTCTGCGGCACGCCGCCCATCCTCGCCGTGGCGGCGCTGGAGAGCGGGGTGGATCTGCACCTGACGGTGGACATGCAACAGGTTGCCGCGAAGTCTCGCGCGCTCTGCGAGCTGTTCATCGATCTCGTCGACGCGCGCTGTGCGACGTACGGCGTGACGCTGGTGGGGCCGCCGCGCGGAGCGCCGCGAGGCAGCCACGTGTCGTTCCGTCACCCCGAAGGCTACGCGATCATGCAGGCGCTCATCGCCAGCGGCGTCATCGGCGACTTCCGGGCCCCCGACATCATGCGCTTCGGCATCACGCCGCTCTACCTGCGCTTCGCCGACATCGCCGCGGCGGTGGATGTGCTGGAGGAGGTGCTGCGCACCGGCGCCTGGCGCGCCCCCGCGTATCAGGTGCGGCACGCGGTCACCTGAGCCGGAGCGACTACGTAGGGACGGAATCCCCACGCTGCTGGGTGTGCCGTCCGCTGCGGGCTCACCGGCTCGGTGGCGGCCAATTGCTTGAGGTTTCAAGTAAATGGCCGTACCGTTACGGTATGCGCATCGTGTGTATTGGCGGAGGGCCGGCCGGGCTCTACTTCGCCCTGCTGATGAAGAAGCTCGATCCCGCCCACCACGTCACCGTGGTGGAGCGCAACAAGCCGTACGACACCTTCGGGTGGGGAGTGGTGTTCTCCGACGCGACCATGGAGAACATGCGGCGGTGGGACGCGGCCACCTGTGACGAAATCGAGCAGTCGTTCAGCCACTGGGACGACATCGAGCTGCGCTTCAAGGGGCGCCGCATTCGCTCGGGGGGCCATGGCTTCGTGGGCATCGGCCGCAAGAAGCTGTTGAACATCCTGCAGGCCCGCTGTGAGGCGCTCGGCGTGGAGCTGCAGTTCGAAGCCGAGGTGGATTCGGACTTGTCGTATCCCGACGCCGATCTCATCATCGCGGCCGATGGGATCAATTCGCGCATTCGCGGTACGTACGCCGAGGTGTTCCAGCCCGACATCGTGACGCGCCCCAACCGCTTCATCTGGCTCGGGACGCACAAACTGTTCGACGCGTTCACCTTCGACTTCCAGCGCACCGAGCACGGGTGGTTCCAGGCGCACGTCTACAAGTTCGACGCCAACACCACGACGTTCATCGTGGAGTGCCCGGAGTCGGTATGGCGCGCGCACGGGCTCGACACCGCCGATCAGGACGCCTCGGTGAAGTTCTGCGAGGCGCTGTTCGCCGAGTCGCTGGAGGGCGAGCGCCTCATGACCAACGCGCGGCATCTGCGCGGGTCGGCGTGGCTCAACTTCCAGCGCGTCGTATGCAAGCAGTGGTGGCTGCGCAACGCGAACGGCAGCCATGTGGTGCTCATGGGCGACGCGGTGCACACCGCGCACTTCGCCATCGGGTCGGGCACCAAGCTGGCGCTCGAGGATGCCATCGAACTGGTGCGGCAATTCCAGTTGCACGGCGACACGCCCGCGCACATTCCCGAGGTGCTCACGCGCTTTCAGGAGCTCCGCCGGGTGGAGACGCTGCGCATCCAGAACGCCGCGTGGAACGCGATGGAGTGGTTCGAGGTGTGCGGCGAGCGCTATTGCGACCAGTTCGAACCCGAGCAGTTCATGTACTCCATGC
>DCZC01000120.1:2111-2324 GCA_002331565.1 Gemmatimonas sp. UBA2094 | reverse complement strand
AGTTCATGTATTCCATGCTCACCCGTAGTCAGCGCATCAGTCACGAAAACCTGCGACTGCGCGACAAGGGATGGCTCGAGGGATACGAGCAGTGGCTTGCCGCCCGCGCGCTCGCGGAGGCCGGAGGCGTGGAGGGTGAGGCGGCACCCACGCCGCCCATGTTCACGCCATATCGCGTACGCTCGGTGACGCTCAAGAACCGCGTGGTCGTCT
>DCZC01000120.1:1570-1860 GCA_002331565.1 Gemmatimonas sp. UBA2094 | reverse complement strand
GGCGCGCGCGCCATGGGCGGCGCCGGCCTGGTGTTCGCCGAAATGACCTGCCCCAGCCCCGAGGCGCGCATCACGCCGGGGTGTCCGGGGCTGTGGAACGATGAACAGATGCAGGCGTGGCAGCGCATCGTGCACTGGGTGCACGAGCACACCGATGCGCGCATCGCCATGCAGTTGGGGCACAGTGGTGCCAAGGGCTCCACGCGTCGGGCGTGGGATGGTGAAGACCTCCCGCTTCCGGACGACGGCGCCGAACGCAACTGGCCGCTGGTGAGTGCGTCGGCGCAGCA
>DCZC01000120.1:1235-1372 GCA_002331565.1 Gemmatimonas sp. UBA2094 | reverse complement strand
GGCGTGAGTCATCCGGCGCGGGAGATCACGCGCGGCGAGATGGACGCGGTGCGCGACGAGTTCGTCGCGGCCACGGTGCGGGCGGCGGCGGCGGGGTTCGACTGGATGGAGCTGCACTGTGCGCACGGGTACCTGCT
>DCZC01000120.1:882-1065 GCA_002331565.1 Gemmatimonas sp. UBA2094 | reverse complement strand
TGCACTGTGCGCACGGGTACCTGCTCTCGAGTTTCATTTCGCCGCTTACCAACCAGCGCACCGACGAGTACGGTGGCACGCTCGACAACCGGCTGCGATATCCCCTCGAGGTGTTCACGGCCATGCGTGCCGTGTGGCCCGACCATCTGCCCATGTCGGTGCGCATCTCCGCGCACGATTGGG
>DCZC01000120.1:405-633 GCA_002331565.1 Gemmatimonas sp. UBA2094 | reverse complement strand
CCGACATGATCGACTGCTCGTCGGGGCAGGTGAGTAAGCGTCAGAAGCCCACTTACGGCCGCATGTTCCAGACGCCATTCGCCGATCGCATCCGGCAGGAAGCCGGCATCGCCACCATCGCGGTGGGGGCGATCAGCGAAGCCGATCACGTGAACTCCATCATTGCGGCGGGGCGGGCCGATCTGTGTGCCGTGGCGCGGCCACATCTCGCCAATCCGGCGTGGACGA
>DCZC01000120.1:0-236 GCA_002331565.1 Gemmatimonas sp. UBA2094 | reverse complement strand
CATCTCGCCAATCCGGCGTGGACGATCACCGAGGCGGCGCGCATCGGCTACACCGCCATTGCGTGGCCCCGGCCGTATCGCTCGGCCAAGGCGCAACTCGAAGCGGGCTTCGCCCGGGAAAAGGCGCAGCAGGCCCCCCCTCCCGCCGGCGGGTTTCCGGCCACGCCCGCCGCACGGGGGCAGGCATGACTGCGCTCGTGCAACGACCTGCGCGGCCACACGCCGTGGTGACCGGC
>DCZC01000020.1:18166-19673 GCA_002331565.1 Gemmatimonas sp. UBA2094 | reverse complement strand
ACGATGTACGCATCGCCACCGTTGTTCCCCGAGCCTGCGTGCAGTGCGACGCCGTGCGCCAGCAGCTCCGCGCACTCGCGGAGCAGCCACGAGGCCGCCGCGGTCCCGGCATGCAGCATGAGGTCGAACGAGGGCGTGCCGGCGTCGATGGCGCGGCGATCGCGCGCCGCCGCTTCAGCCGCGGTGGTGACGCGCAAGGCGTGGAGCGGCACGTTCAGACGTGCGCCGTGCTCCATGGATATTCGCGCTCGAACGCGTCCTCGAAATCGAACACGCCGTAGAAGTCATCGCGGCTGTCCTGCGCCTGGCTGACCAGCAACCCGAGGTCAACCAACGTGAAGACGATATCGCCGATGTCCATGGTGGAGCGCACGCCCCACGATTCGAGCACCACGCGCGCCATCACGCCGAAGCGGTGCAGCGCGAGTTCACGGCAGGCATTTGCGAGTTCGGGGCCGCTGATGTGGCGACGCTCGATCAGGCGTGTCTGACTGTGCTCGAGGGCCGACAGTACGAACAGGTATGCGCGTTCGTCGAACCGCTGCTCACGCAGACGGATCTGATCCATGATGCCTTCACGGAACGCCAATTCGGACACGCTGTGCTGCCTCTCGGGTGGTGCGACGACAGTTGACTGCGACACGCGGTCCTCGATGGGCCCGCGCGCCCCTACGGGACGTGAATACTGCCGACGAGCACGGGTGGCCACAACTCCCGCAGCCACCCGCCCGGGTCGCCGCCCACAGCTTTGTGATGGCATGTGGTGGAAGTTCCGCTGCATGCACGGGTTAGGCGCGCGCCATGTCTGCACGACGCGCGGCAACCCGCCAGGCTACCCGGGCATCATCCCGGGATCTCGCCCTTCTCAGACCGGCGCGACAGCGCGGTAGAGCGGGAACCGGTCGGCGAGCGCCTTCACATCGGCCTTCACCGCCGCCACCGTGTCGGCGTTCTCATGATCACTCAGCACGCGGTCGATGAGCGCCGCGATCTGCTGCATGGCCTCGCCGTCCATGCCGCGCGTGGTGACCGCCGGCGTGCCGATACGGATGCCGCTCGTGATGAACGGCGACTGCGTTTCGTTGGGCACCGTGTTCTTGTTGACGGTGATCCCGGCGTGGTCGAGCACCTTCTCGGCCACCTTGCCGGTGAGCCCCTTGTTGCGCAGATCGACAAGCATGAGATGGTTGTCGGTGCCGCCACTCACGATGTGATAGCCGCGCGCCACGAGTGCCGAGGCGAGCACCTGCGCGTTCTGCACGACCTGCCGGCAGTACACGGTGAACGAGGGCTGCAGCGCCTCGTGGAACGCCACGGCCTTCGCGGCAATGACGTGCTCCAACGGCCCGCCCTGCATGCCGGGGAACATCGCCTTGTCGATGGCCTTGGCGTGTTCGGCCTTGCACAGGATGATGCCGCCGCGCGGGCCACGCAGCGTCTTGTGCGTCGTGCTGGTCACCACATCGGCGAAGGGCACCGGCGACGGATAGGCCCCCGTGGCCGCGAG
>DCZC01000020.1:14063-17915 GCA_002331565.1 Gemmatimonas sp. UBA2094 | reverse complement strand
AACGCCTGCCAGTCGATCTCGCGAGAGTACGCGCTGTAGCCGGCAATGATCATCTTCGGCTTGTGCTCGCGGGCCTGCGCGCGCATGTGCTCGTAGTCGATGATGCCGTTGCCGGTCACGCCGTACGACACGGCCTTGTACAACAGGCCGGAGAAGTTGACCGGCGAGCCGTGCGTGAGGTGCCCGCCCTGCGACAGATCCATGCCGAGGAACGTTTCGCCAGGCTTCATGAAGGCGAGGAACACCGCGGCGTTGGCGCTCGCGCCGCTGTGCGGCTGCACGTTGGCGTGGTCGGCGCCGAACAGCTGCTTGGCCCGATCGATGGCCAGTTGCTCGATCTTGTCCACCACTTCACAGCCACCATAGTAGCGCTTGCCGGGCAGGCCCTCCGCATACTTGTTGGTGAGCGGCGAGCCCATGGCTTCCATGACCGCCGGCGATACGAAGTTCTCGCTGGCGATGAGTTCGAGACCGTCACTCTGGCGCTCCACTTCCTCGGTGAGCAGGTGCGCGATTTCCGGATCCGTCGCGCTCAGCGCGCCCCCGGGTGGCAGCCGGTCCCAGTTGGACCAGCTCACGCTATCTCCGGCCCTCGCTCCTCCACTCATGCCCCACTCCCCGGAGCTTCGGCTCCGTTCTGTTCGTTCGTGTGTTCGATCTTGGTCACGCGCGTGCCGTGCCGGCCGCCCTCGAAGGGCGTCTCCAGCCACGTCTTGAGAATGGCCACCGCGTCCTCGTCGGAGACGAAACGCGCGGGAAGCACCAAAACGTTCGCGTCGTTGTGCTTCCGGGCGAGGCTGGCGATTTCGGGGTTCCACACTACCGCGGCGCGCACGCCGGGGTAGCGGTTGGCCACGTAGCTCATGCCCAGCCCGGTGCCGCACAGCAGGATCCCCCGGTCTACCGCGCCGTCGCTCACCTGCTGCGAGAGCGGGTGGGCGTAGTCGGGGTAGTCGGTGCTGGCCGTGCTGTGCGTGCCGATGTCCTCCACCTCGTAGCCCAACTCGCCGAGCACCACACGCAGCCGCTCCTTGAGTTCGAATCCGGCGTGATCAGAGGCAATGGGAATGCGCTCGCCGGGGCGTGCAACGTCAACCATGAGTCAGCTCACTGGGCGTGAAGGTGGTCGCAAACGGACACAGCGGGATAAAATAATCAGTCGGGAAGCGAGCCGTCCGCGGCCGCCGCTGCGGCCAGCGTCTCACGCGCGATCACGATGCGCTGGATTTCCGAGGTCCCCTCGTAGATTTCCGTGACCTTCGCGTCACGCATGTGCCGCTCCACGGGATAGTCGGTCACATACCCGTAACCGCCGAAGATCTGCACGGCCTGGGTGGTGACCCACATGGCGGTCTCCGACGCGAAGAGTTTCGCCATGCTGCTGAAGCGTGTGATCTTCTCGCCGCGCTCCTTGGCGGCCGCTGCCGAGTGCAATAGCGTGCGCGCCGCGGTGATGCGAGTGGCCATGTCCGCCAGCTTGAACTGGATGGCCTGGAACTCGCCGATATTCTTGCCGAACTGCTTGCGCTCACCCACGTACTTCACGCTGGCTTCGAGCGCGGCGCGCGCAATGCCGATGGCCTGCGCGGCAATGCCGAGGCGCCCGTGGTCGAGCGACCCGAGTGCGTAGGTGAGTCCCTTCCCTTCCTCGCCGAGCAGGCGATCGGCCGGCACCCGGCAGTTGTCGAGCACGATCTGCAGCGTGGGCGAGGCGCGCAGTCCCAGCTTGTTTTCCTTCTTGGTGAGATGGAAGCCGGGCAAGTCGGGGGTGAGGATGAATGTGCTGATCCCCTTGCTGCCCTTGCGCGCGTCGGGCGAGTCGGTGCGCGCCATGCAGAGAATCACCTGCGCCTCGTTGCCGTGACTCACCCACGCCTTGGTGCCGTTGAGCACCCAGTGATCACCGTCGCGCACCGCCTGCGCGCGCAGACTCCCGGCGTCTGATCCGGCTTCGGGTTCGGAGAGCGCAAAGGCCCCGAGCCACTCACCGCGCGCCATGGGCGGCAGGAAGTGCGTGCGCTGCGCCTCGTTGCCGAAGTTGAGCACCATCTGCGTGGGCAGCGAGTTGTGCACGCTGAGCGTCACGGCGGCCGACGCGTCGCCCACCGCGATCTCCTCGAGCGCGAGCAGGTAGCTCTGGGCATCGAGCCCCAGGCCGTCGTACTGCTCGGGGATGAGCATGCCGAGAAAGCCCAATGCGGCCATCTGCTGCACCATGGCGCGATCGAAGCGGGATTCGCGATCGCGTTCTCCGGCGAGCGCCACGAGTTCACGCTGCGCGTATTCGCGAGCGAGGCGCTGGATTTCCTGTTGCGTTTCGGTTAGCGGGATGAGCGACATGAGCGACTCAGTACTGGTAGAAACCGCGGCCGCTCTTGCGGCCGTACCACCCGGCGGCCACGTACTTCCGCAGCAGCGGGCATGGGCGGTACTTGGGGTCACCGAGCCCGTCGTGCAGCACCTCGAGAATGGCGAGGCACGTATCGAGCCCGATGAAGTCGGCGAGCGTGAGCGGGCCCATGGGGTGGTTCATCCCGAGCTTCATCACCGTGTCGATGGCTTCGGGCGTGCCCACGCCTTCCATCACACAGTAGATGGCCTCGTTGATCATGGGCATGAGAATGCGGTTGGCCACGAAGCCGGGGAAATCGTTCACTTCCACCGGCGTCTTGCCCAGTGCCCTCGAGAGCGCCATGACCTGCTGCGTGGTGGTGTCGCTGGTGGCGAGGCCGCGAATCACCTCAACGAGCTGCATGACCGGCACCGGATTCATGAAGTGCATGCCGATCACGAGTTCGGGGCGCGTGGTGCGCGCCGCGATCTCGGTGATGCTGATGGAGCTGGTATTGCTGGCGAGGATCGCGCCTGCCGGCGCGAGACGATCGAGATCCTCGAAGATGCGGAACTTGAGATCGGTGCGTTCGGTGGCCGCTTCGACCACGATCTGCGCATTGGCCACGGCATCGAGCGACGTGGCGGTGGTAATGCGCCCCAGCGCGGCCTCGGCGCTACTCGCCTCGAGCGCACCTTTCTTCACCTGTCGTTCGAGGTTCTTGGCGATGGTATCGCGCCCGCGCGCGAGTGCGTCGGCGCTGACGTCGATCATGGTGACGTCGTGACCGCTCGTCGCAAAGACGTGCGCGATGCCGTTGCCCATCTGGCCGGCGCCAACTACCGCCGCGCGCTGAACGCTCCCAATCGTGTCGGACATATCGCTTCAGGTTCCTGTGAACGAGGACGTTGTTGCAGAAGTCGTCGAAAGAGGTTGCGCGTCCGGGCGTGAGGCACGCTGCCCCCACGCCGCCGCCCCACCCAATACCAAAGCTGCCACCACTCCACCTTCGGGGCCCCAACTGCCCCCGGTAATCCAGTCCGGCCCGCTCGCCACGGCCCGGTATCCGGGCGTCGCGAACGGCAACCCGCTCACCGGCACGTGCAGCACCGCCGCCATCACCCAGTTCCAAGCGAGATGCGCGGTGAATGCCGCCGGCAAGCCGGACCGTTCACGCACGAGGCACAGACACCACCCGGCGAGCATCACGATGAACGTGGTGCGCACGCCGGCCCCGGGATTCATGAGATGCACCAGACCGAACGCCACGCTGCCGGCACTACGTGCCAGCAGCGTACCCTGCCCGACCGGCGCGGCCTCTCGAGCCACGGCATGGAGATAGCCGCGGAATACCAGCTCCTCCCAGAGCGCTGCGGGCGCCAGCACCATCAGCAGGCGCAGCGCCGTCCCACTCCAGCTGTCGCCCTCGTACGCCGCCGGCGACACGGCCTCGAAGTGGAGCTGCTGTGCCGCCCACAGCACCGCGGTGGTGAGGAGGATGGCCGCGGTACCGAGCGCGG
>DCZC01000020.1:0-13832 GCA_002331565.1 Gemmatimonas sp. UBA2094 | reverse complement strand
CCGACCAGGGCACCTCGTCCATGAACCGGAAACCGGCCCAACACCCGGCCAGCACGCCCACGAGCATGCTGAACGGATACATGGGCACCGGCTCGCCCACCGCTCGCGAGAGCACACCGAACAGCGGAGCCGTCAGCGATTCGAAGATGCCCTGCGCGAGAATCCACGCCACGCCAAAGGCGCCGAGGGGCCACAGCAGGCGGGCCGCGGTGGTCAGGTGCGTGGTCAGGAAACGCGTTCCACCGACAGCGCCACGGCGTCGCCGCCACCCAGACACAGCGTCGCCACGCCCGTGCGCAGATCACGGTCGACGAGGGCGTGCAGGAGCGTGACGAGCACGCGCGTGCCGCTCGCACCGATGGGGTGACCAAGGGCGATGGCGCCGCCATGCACGTTGACCCGGGCCTCGTCCCAGCCGAGCCCGCGACCGTCGGCGAGCGCCTGACTCGCGAACGCCTCGTTGGCCTCGATGAGGTCGTAGTCGCCAATGCTCGTGCCGCTCTTGGCCATGAGGTTCTTCACCGCCGTGATGGGCGCAAAGAACAGCTCCTGCGGGTCACCGGCGCCGGTGGCGTAGCCCGTGATGCGGGCAAGGATCGTGAGCCCGTGTTCGCGCGCGTACGCTTCACTCGTCACCACCACGGCGGCCGCGCCGTCGTTGAGGCTCGACGCGTTGCCGGCGGTCACGCTGAGCGTACTCGCATCACCCTTGCCCGGAAACGCGGGGCGCAGCTTGGCGAGCGACTCGGCGGTGGTGTCGGCACGCGGACTTTCGTCCATGGCGATGATCGTGGGCCCCTTCTTGCCCGGAATCTCCACCGGCACGATTTCGGCCGTGAACTTCCCGGCCTGTTGCGCCGCCACCGCCTTGGCGTGCGACGCTGCTGCAAAGGCATCCTGCTCGTCGCGGGGTACCCCCGCCTTCGTAGCGGTGTACTCGGCGTGTGATCCCATGTGCACGTTGCACGTACCGCACCAGAGGCCATCCCTGATCATGCCGTCGACCATGGTCTGGTCACCGATTTTCACACCGCTGCGCATGCCGTACACGTAATGCGGCGCATTGCTCATGCTTTCCTGGCCACCGGCCACGATCACCTGCGCATCACCGGCCTTGATGGCCTGCGCGGCAAGCATCACCGCCTTGAGACCGGAGCCGCACACCTTGTTGACGGTGAGGGCGGAGGCCGTGCTGGGGACGCCGGCCTTGAGCATGGCCTGTCGCGCGGGCGCCTGGCCTGTGCCTCCCTGCAGCACGTGCCCCATGATCACTTCCTGCACCTGCGCGGGACTCACCCCGCTCCGCTCGAGTGCGGCGCGAATGGCGATGGCGCCCAACTCGGGCGCCGACAGGGAGGCGAGCCCCCCGAGATATCGGCCGATCGGGGTGCGCGCGGCACCGACGATGACGGGCTGGCGGGAAAGGTCGGACATAGGTGAGGAAATCGGGTAGGTGGCGCAGGGGAGTGGAGCCCCACAAAGCTAACCAGCGCGCTCCCGCGGCGGTGTTTTACTGAAAACACGACCCACCCCAGTGACCACCGGGTGCCAGTCACCGACGCCCCACTGGACGCGTGAGGGCCGTGCCTTGAAGTTGCAGGGATGCGTCAATTCCGCCTGCTTCCTGCGTTGCTGTTCCCGGTGGTTGCCGGAGCCCAGACCCGTCAGCCGCCACGCCGGCCGGCTCCGGCCCCGAAACCGGCCACCGTGCCTGCCCCGAAGGCGGCGGCACCACTCAAGATTCCACTCGCGCGCGTGACCGGCGAGGTGTTCGATAGCGTGGCGACGGCCCCGCTGATCAATGCGGCGGTGCAGTGGGTGGCGACCGACAATCCTGCCGACGTGCGCACGGTGCAGACGGACTCGGCGGGACAGTTCCTGCTCGACTCGATGCGTGTCGGCAGCTATCTCGTGGGCGTGATTCACGAGCAGCTCGACCGCCTAGGGCTCGAGAGTCGTGTGATCCAGGTGAACATCGAAGGGAGCGGGGACGTATCCGTGTCGCTGGGCCTGCCATCGGTGGCGACGATGCTGCGCGCCGCGTGTGGCACGGCCGGCGACGGCATGGACCGCGGCGCGTTCATGGGGCTCGTGCGCACGTCGCGTGGCACGCCGCTCGAGGGGGGCGCGCGCGTGCGCGTGCAGTACCCGGAAACGATCGTCAGTCAGGGTGGCGGGGTGTCGCGCCGCTTTCCCAGCCGGTTCGCCGACGCCAAACCCAACGGCGCGTTCGTGCTGTGCGGCGTCCCCCCCGAGGCGACCATCACCACGCGGGCCTATGCGGGCAAGGACTCGAGCGGCGTGATCGAGTTGCCCGTACCACGAAGCGGGTTACTGGTGCGTGACCTCGTCATTGCGACGCCGGTCCGCATCGCGAAGGCACCCACGAGCCCCACCGAGCGTCCGCAGACCCTGCTCCGCGGGACGGGGCGCGTCCGCGGCATTGTGCGGGACAGCGTCGGCCAGCCACTGGTCGGCGCGCGCGTCACGGTGCCCGGCACCGGCACCGAAGGCACGAGCACCGGGGGGGGGCTGTTCACCTTCGATTCGCTGCCGGGCGGGTCGTGGATGGTGGAAGCGCGTGCCGTGGGCTTCGAGCCGAAGCGCGTGGCGGTGGACTTCCTCGATGGCGTGGAGACGATGGCGGCGATCGACATGGCGGGGTTGGCGCCGCGGCTCGACACCGTGAAGGTGGCCGCCGATCGCTGGACGCGCGAAATGGCCGACTTCGAAGCGCGCAAGAAGCAGGGCGGCGGCTACTTCATGGACGACGCGCAGCTCGAAAAACGCAACGCCCTGTTCGTCTCGGACATCATGCGTGGCACACCGGGCGTGACGGTGGTGCCGGGTGGCGGCAACGGGCGTGACCGCGTGCTGATGCGCGGCAACGCAGGCACCGGCACCTGCGCACCGGCGATCTATCTCAACGGGATGTTCACACCGGTGCCCGACGGACAGCTCGACAACCTCGTTGCATCGGCAGAAGTGCGCGGCGTGGAGGTGTACAGCCGCACCGGCAGCACGCCGCCGCAGTTCGCGAGCCGGAACGGATGCGGCAGCATCGTGATCTGGACGGGGCAACGGCGGCGGCCCAACGAGCGGTGATGGCAGTGGAGACGCCGTACTGCCAGGTTCGCGACATCCACAGACCGGACTGGTCGACCTCGACGAGTCCGACCGGCGACAGCTAGCACCGATCGAGCGGCGCCTCCGGCGTCAGGCTTCCGCCTCCGCGGCCTGCTCGGGCTGCGGAGCGAGCGCCCGCGTGCGCACCTCGTCGAGCAGCCGCTCGAGAAACGCCTCTTGGGTGAGCACTTCCTGCTTCTTGCCGGCGCCGCGCGTGCGCAGTGCGACCGTGTGCTCCTCGGCCTCCCGGCGCCCGATCACGCACATGTACGGCACCTTCTCCACTTCGCCCTCGCGGACGCGGTAGTTGAGCGTCTCGTTGCGCGCGTCGAGCGTGGCCCGGATGCCAAGCGCCTTCATGCGAGCGACAAGCGCCTGCGCGTGCTCGTTGTAGTCGATGGCGATGGGAATGACACGTACCTGCTCGGGGGCCAGCCACACCGGGAACGCCCCGCCGAAGTGCTCGATGAGAATGGCGATGAAGCGTTCGAAGGACCCGCTCACGGCGCGGTGAATGACTACCGGCCGGTGCGGCGCGTTGTCCTCGCCGGTGTACGTGAGATCGAATCGTTCCGGCGCGTTATAGTCGAGCTGGATGGTGCCCAGCTGCCACGCGCGGCCGATGCTGTCGGTCACGTCGAAATCGATCTTGGGACCATAGAACGCGCCGTCCCCTTCCTTCATCTCGTACGGGCGCCCGGTGCCGTCGAGCGCAGCGCGTAGCGCCGCCTCGGCGCGATCCCACAGCTCGTCGCTGCCGATACGCTGCTCCGGACGCGTGGCGAACTTGAGTGTCGCCGTGAGGCCGAACGTGTCGTAATAGCCGAGGATGAAGTCCATGAGGAACTTCACCTCGCTTTCGATCTGGTCTTCACGCAGGTACACGTGGCAGTCATCCTGCGAGAACTGGCGCACGCGCGTGAGCCCCGACAAGGCGCCCGACAGCTCGTTGCGGTGCAGCACGTCGAACGTCACGAAGCGCACCGGCAGCTCGCGATACGAGTGCTTCTCGCTCGCGAACAGCACGTGGTGCGACGGGCAGTTCATGGGCTTGAGCGACATGTCGTGCTCCCCCGTCTCGTTGTCGAGCACGAGGAACATGTTCTCCTTGTACTTGCCCCAGTGCCCCGACTGCTCCCACAACTTCTTGTTGTAGAGCAGCGGCGTCTTGATCTCCTGAAACGCCTCCTGCTGCCGCTCACGCACGAAGCCCTCGAGCGTGTTGTAGAGCGTGGTGCCCTTGGGGGTCCAGAACGCGGCGCCGGGCGCCTGCGGAAAGAGCTGAAAGAGGCCGAGTGACTTGCCGAGCACGCGGTGGTCGCGCTTCTTCGCCTCTTCCAGGTTGTGCAGGTGCGTGTCGAGCTCGTCCTTCTTGAAGAAGGCCGTGGCGTAGATACGCTGCAGCATCTGCCGCTTCACGTCGCCGCGCCAGTAGGCGCCGGCCGTGTGCAGCAGCTTGAAGTGCTTGAGGTGCGACGTGTCGGGCACGTGCGGGCCGCGGCACAAGTCGATGAAGGGGCCGTCCGTGTACGTGCTGATGATTTCGTCGGTGCCGTCGAAGTCGGCGAGGCGCTCGAGCTTGAGCGGGTCGTCGGCGAAGAGCCGCTTCGCCTCCTCGACATTTACCTCGGCCCGCACGAACGGATACTTCTCGGCCACCACCTTTTTCATCTCGGCTTCGAACGCCGCGAGGTCTTCGGGCGTGAACGGCTTTTCGACTTCGAAGTCGTAGTAGAAGCCGTCGTCGATGGCGGGGCCGAACCCGATCTTGGCATCGGGGCGGAGGCGGCGCACGGCGGTCGCGAGGATGTGCGCCCCCGAATGCCGCAGCACGGCCAGCGCGCGCGGATCCTTGTCGGTGATCACCACGAAGGCGCCCGACGTCCGCAGCGGCGTCATGAGGTCCTGAACCTCGCCGTCCACGGCGACTGCGAGCGACGCCTGCAACAGGCGCGCCCCGATGGTGGCCACCACGTCGCGCGCGAGGGTTCCCGCCGGCACCTCCCGGGTGGAGCCATCGGGGAGGGTGAGCACGATCATGGCATCGGCGGCGGCAGCGGCAGGAGTAGCGGCAATCATCGGGCAGGACAGCAGAAGGACACGAGCGACGGCTGCGAGCACGCACGACGGGCGGCATGTCCGGCACGAGGACGCACGGCTACGGTCCGTGGCAGTCGCCCCCGCTCGAGAGGATCCGTCAACTTATCCCAGGCAAAGGAGATACGCCAAGCCACGGCCTCCTCGCCGGGGGGGGCACCACCTCTCCCAAAGGGCGGGACATGGCACGCGCACGACGTTGTCGGGGCGCCGTAGGCGGGCTGCGCGGTTATCTTTCCGGGCTATGACTGCGCCCCACGCCGACCTGCCCACGACCTACGACGCTGCAGCCACCGAGTCCGCCTGGTATCCCCAGTGGACCGAGCACGGCGTGTTCACCGCCAGCCCCGAACGGGCCGCCGCGCGTGAACCCTTCGTGATCGTCATCCCGCCACCCAATGTGACGGCCGTGCTGCACATGGGTCACGGACTCAACAACACCGTGCAGGACGTGCTCATTCGCTGGCGTCGCATGGCAGGTGACGAGGCGCTCTGGGTGCCCGGTACCGACCACGCCGGGATCGCCACGCAGAACGTGGTGGAAAAGCAGCTCGCGGCGCAGGGACAGACGCGCTTCGATCTTGGCCGGGAACCGTTCGTGCAGCGCGTGGCCGAGTTCGTGGACAAGACGGGCGGCGAGATCCTCAACCAGCTGAGGTCCATCGGCGCGAGCGCCGACTGGTCGCGTACGGCCTACACCTTCTCCCCCGAGCTGTCGCGCGCGGTCCGGGAGACATTCGTGCGGTTGCATGAGGATGGCCTCGTGTACAAAGGCCATCGCGTGATCCACTGGTGTCCGCGCTGCGGCACCAGCCTGTCGGACGAAGAGGCGGAGTTCAACGACACCAACGGCAAGCTGTACCACTTGCGGTACCCGCTGGCCGACGACCCGTCGCAGGGCATCACGGTGGCCACCACGCGGCCGGAGACGATGCTCGGCGACGTGGCCGTGGCGGTGAATCCCGACGACGAGCGCTATCAGGCGCTGATCGGCAAGGAGGTGGTGCTGCCGCTCAACGGCGTGCGCATCCCCATCATCGGCGACAGCTACACCGACCCGACGTTCGGCAGTGGCGCGGTGAAGATCACGCCCGCGCACGACGCGAACGACTTCGAGGTGGGCAAGCGCCACGGGCTCACCATGCCGGTGGTCATCGATGCGGACGGCGTGGTACGCGAGGGCGACGGCGCGACGGGGCGCGTACCCGACGCGCTCCGCGGGCTCGACCGTTTCGCGGCCCGCAAGGCGATCGTGACCCTCCTCGAAGACGCCGGCGCGCTGCAGAAGATCGAGCATCACTCGCACAGCGTGCGCCACTGCTACCGGTGCGACACGGTGGTGGAGCCGCGCCTCAGCGACCAGTGGTTCGTGAGGATGCAGCCGCTCGCCGACAAGGCGCTCGCGGCATTGCGCACGGGGGAACTGCGCATTCTGCCCGAGCGGTGGGAAGCCGTGTACGTGAATTGGCTCGAGGGCATTCGCGACTGGAACATTTCGCGTCAGATCTGGTGGGGCCATCGCGTGCCGGTGTGGTACTGTGCGGCGTCGTGCGGCCATGCCCCCATCGTTTCGCGCACCGATGTGTCGGCGTGCCCGAACTGCGGCGGCACGGTGCGTCAGGACGAGGACGTGCTCGATACATGGTTCTCGAGTTGGCTGTGGCCGTTCAGCACGCTGGGCTGGCCCGACGACACCCCGGACCTCCGCGCCTTCTACCCCGGCGACGTGCTCGTCACCGCCCCCGAAATCCTGTTCTTCTGGGTGGCGCGCATGGTGATGAGCGGGTGCTGGTTCATGGGCAAGGCGCCGTTCCACACGGTGTATCTGCACGGCACCGTGCGTGACATGCAGCATCGCAAGATGTCGAAGTCGCTGGGCAACGGCATCGACCCGCTCGACGTGGTAACGCTCTACGGCGCCGACGCGCTGCGTTGGACGATGGTGGCGGGCCTCGGCCTCGGTGTGGACGTGATGCTCGACCACACCGACCTCGAGAAGTCGTTCGCGCCGGGTCGCAACTTCTGCACGAAGCTGTGGAACATCGGCCGCTTCCTGCTTTCGCGCGTGGGCACCGATCCGGTGGCGCCACTCGCGACACTCGATCGCGCCCAACTCGCGCCGGCCGATTGCTGGATTCTGTCGCGCCTCGACGCGGCGATCGCCGATTGCGATGCGGCGCTGGGCCCCGCGCGTCCCGCGCAGGGTGGGCGCTGGAGTGATGCCGAGCGCAGCAAGGGATTGCGTCTGTCGGAGTACGCGGAAGCAGCGCGCCGCTTCGTCTGGAACGAACTCGCCGACTGGTACCTCGAAAGCGTGAAGCCGCGTCTGGCGGCCGAAGGGACCGCGGACCGTGAAGTGGCGCGTGCCGTGCTGGCGCACGCCTTCGACGGCGCCCTGCGCCTGCTGCACCCAATGGTGCCGTTCATCACGGAAGAGCTGTGGCAGAAGCTGCCCCAGACTCCGGACGGCGCCTTCCTGTCACAGGCTGCCTGGCCGTCCACGAGCGGCGAGTACGCCGCCCGCGCCGGCGATTTCGAGTTGGTGCGGGAATCGGTGGCGGCGATCAGGCAGGTGCGTTCGGAGTACAACGTGAATCCGGGCGCTTGGGTGGACACGGTGCTGGTGGCCACCGGCGACGCGAAGGCCGCACTTGAGCTGCAGGCCGATACGACCGGGTCGCTCGCGCGTGCGAAGGTGCGCGTGGAGACGGCCAACCCGGGCGGTGCGGCAGCACAGGTGTTGCTATCCGGTGGCATCGAACTCGTCGTGCCGCTGGCCGGCATGATCGATCTCGACAAGGAGAGGCAGCGTTTGGAGACGGAGATCGTGCAACTCGACAAGCAGCTCACCACGCTCCAGAGTCGGCTGTCGAACGAAGGGTTCGTGGCCAAGGCGCCGCCGCAGGTGGTGGAAGCCGAGCGCGCGAAGGCGGCCGATTGGGGAACCCGCCTCACGCAGTTGCGCGAGAAGCGCGCGGCACTCGGCGCGTGAGCAACGACCGGCAAGGGGCGCTGCGGCGGCTGGCGTTGTTCACGGCCGCCGTGCTCGGTGGTGCGGCGTGCGCCAATCAGGGGCTCCCGCGAGGAGGACCGGAGGATTTTACCCCGCCACGCATCCTCAAGATCACGCCGGAGAACAATGCCACGGCTTCCAAGCCGGGGGCGGTCACGATTCGTTTCGACGAGGTCGTGAGCGAAACGCCCAACGGGGAGCGCGATCTGGTCGATCTGGTGACCATCAGCCCGAAGAGTGGTCGCCTGCGCGTGGACTGGGACCGCACCGCGATTCAGATCCGCCCCGTGAAAGGGTGGAGACCGAACACGGTGTACAGCGTGCAGCTGAAGGCCGGCTTGCAGGACCTCTCGAACAACAAGCTCGATTCGGCAATTCGCGTCGTGTTCTCGACGGGCGGGCCCATCCCCGCGGCCCGTATCACGGGAGTGGTGTTCGACTGGTTCGAAGCGAAGGGGATCGGTGGCGGCATCATCGAGGCCGTAGCGCAGGACACTACGATCGTCTTTCAGACGGTCGCCGACTCGGTTGGCCGGTTCGAGTTTCGCAACCTGCCGGCGGGCCCCTATCTGCTGCGGGGGTACGCGGACCGGAACAAGAACAAGGATCTCGACCCCCTCGAGCTGTGGGACTCGCTTCGCGTGACACTCTCCGGGTACGCGGAGGCCGAGTTCCATGCATTCGGCCACGATACCGTCGGACTGCGCATTGCCACGGTTGAACCAACCGACAGCAATCGCGCGCTCAAGGTGACGTTCGACAAGCCATACTCCCCGGATCAGTTCTTTGCGCTGGACGCGGTCCGGCTGACGCGCATGCCGGATTCGGCGCTGTTGCGGGTGAAAACGGCGCAGACCACCCGACAGAAGGCGGCGAGCGACTCGTCCATCGCCAAGCGTAAAGCCGATTCCACTGCCGCTGCCGATGCGAAGAAGGACACACTGAGCGCCGAGCAGCGCGCCCGTCGGGATTCAATTACGAAGGTGCGTGCCGCGGACAGTCTGGTGGCAGCACAGCGGCAGCAGGAGCGAGAAGCCCGCGAGGCGGCGCGAAAGACAGGGCGCCGATTCGTGCAAGCCGACACCACGCCTCCGCCGACGATGAAGAAAGTGCGAATCTACAAGGAGCTCTTCATCACGCTCGATTCGGCGCTCGCTGCGGGCAGGAGCTACCGGCTGCAGATCAACGGGGTGACGAGTCTCAACGGCACGGTGAAGTCGCCGGCGCGCAATTTCACCATTCCGAAAGCCAAGGTGGACAGCAGCACGAAGAAGAGCATGAGCGATTCGACAGTGCGCCAGGACAGTGCCTCAACGCGCGCTCGCACGACACGACCAGACACGCTACGCCGTTGAGCACACGTCCGGCCCTGTTCATCGATCGCGACGGGACGCTCATCGCCGACGCGCACTACCTGTCCGATGTACATTTGGTGCAGTTGCTGCCGGCAACCGGCGCGGCCACGCAGTTGGCCCGATCGGCAGGGGTGCCGGTCATCATTGTGACCAATCAATCGGGCATTGCCCGCGGACTCATCACGCCGGCGCAGTACGAAGCGACGCGCGAGCGCACCACGGCCCTCGTGGAGTCCGTCGGGGGCGCCATACTCGCGACGTATCACTGCCCGCACCTCCCCGACGTCACGGGCGCGTGCGACTGCCGCAAACCGGGGCTCGGCATGTACCATCAGGCGAGCCGCGAGCACGGAATCGATCTCACCCGCAGTGCGTACATCGGTGACCGGTGGCGCGACGCGCAGCCGGCGCTGGCGACGGGTGGGCTCGGCATTCTCGTACCGGGGCGCGAAACACCCGCCGAGGATGTACGCCGGGCCGAGGCGGCCGCGGAGCACCACGCGAACATCGCCGTGTGCCACTCGTTAATCGACGCGGTCGTGCTGGCGCTGACCCGTCTGGGCATCGGCGACCTGCCGCCGTCATCCCCACCTCACCCTCTCCCGGTGTAACAGCGAGTGAACACCCATCCAGCCCCTCGGCACCACCCATCGTCCCCCGCCAGGATCGCTGTGCTCGCGAGTGGCGGCGGCTCGAATCTGCAGGTGCTGCTTGATCACTTCGGTGGTGCTGGCACCCGGACAGGGCGCATCGTCTGGGTGGGCTCGGACAAGGCCACCGCGGGAGCGCTCACACGCGCGGCCAGCGCCGGCGTCCCGACGGCTGTGCTGGCGGACCCGCGCGATGGCGAGGCGTTGGTGGCCACGTTGCAGGCGGCCGGCGCGGACCTGCTGGTGCTGGCGGGGTACCTCAAACTCATCCCCGAAGCCGTGGTCCGCGCGTTTCACGGGCGCCTGATGAACATCCATCCCGCCCTGCTGCCGGCCTTCGGCGGGGCCGGCATGTACGGCCAGCGCATTCACGCGGCCGTGCTGGAACATGGCGCGACGGTTACCGGCGTCACGGTGCATTTCGTCGACGCCCACTACGATCGCGGCCCCATCATCGCGCAGTGGCCGGTACCCGTCCTCCCGGGCGACACGCCGGCGTCCCTCGGCGCACGGGTGCTCCGCACCGAACACGCGCTGTTGCCGCTCTGCGTGGACGCCGTGGCCAGCGGCGCGGTCGCACTGGGCGAGGACGGCAACGTACACGGCCAGGTCGCCGTTCCGGTAAGCCCGACCACGGCCGAATGGCGTTTCGGACTGGTGCCGGACACTGCCGGCGCTGCCGCGGCGTTCGCCTCGGAGTGGGCGCGGCTGTTCCCACGCTGATCTGCTGTCGCGGGGCACGGCCGCCCTGCCGCTGGCATGCTGTTCCCTCTTCGCAATCCGCTCTTTCCACGTCTCGCACTCTCCGCCATGCGCGCGCTGCTTTCGGTATCAGACAAATCGGGGCTCGTTCCCTTTGCCCGTGGCCTCGCCGCCAAGGGGTTCGAATTGGTGTCCACGGGCGGTACGGCGCGCACCCTGCGCGAAGCCGGTCTCGCGGTGAAGGACATCAGCGACATCACGGGCTTTCCGGAGATGCTCGATGGCCGCGTGAAGACGCTGCATCCGGTGGTGCACGGCGGCCTGCTGGCGCGTCGTGACCTCCCCGAGCACATGGACGCGATCAAGGCGCACGACATCGGCACGATCGACCTCGTGGTCGTGAATCTCTATCCGTTCCGCGAGACGGCGGCGAAGCCCGGCGTGCATCCCGAAGAGGTCATCGAGAACATCGACATCGGCGGCCCCAGCATGCTGCGCTCGGCGGCCAAGAACTTCGAGAGCGTGTGGGTCATCGTGGATCCCAGTGACTATGCCCGCGTGCTCTCGCATGTGGAGGCGGGCACCGATGATACCGTGCTCCGTCGCCTTCTGGCCGAAAAGGTGTATGCGCACACGAGCGCGTACGACGCCGCCATTGCGCAGTGGTTCGCGCAGCAGCGCGGCGAGCCCTTCCCCGACCGGTATCCGTTGGCCTTCGAAAAGCAGCAGAGCCTGCGCTACGGCGAGAATCCGCAACAGCGCGCGGCTTTCTACGTGGAGAAACCGGGTGCCGGTCTCGGGGCGCTGGTGCAGAAGGGCGGCAAGGAGCTGTCGTTCAACAATCTGCTCGACCTCGAGGGCGCGTTGCTCGCCATCGAGCCGTTCGGCGCGCAGCCAGCCTGCGCCATCATCAAGCACACCACGCCGTGCGGGCTGGCAACGGGAGCCGATGCGCTCGACGCGTACCGGAAGGCGCTCGCCTGCGACCCGGTCTCGGCGTTCGGCAGCGTGATCGCGTTCTCGGTGCCGGTGGATGCGGCCGCGGCCGAAGTGATCAGCAGCCTGTTCGTGGAGTGCATCGTGGCGCCGCAGTTCGCCGAGGAGGCCGTGGAGATCCTCGGCCGCAAGAAAAACCTCCGGGTGCTCGAAGGCACGGCCACGTGGTCGGCGAACACCATGGATCTCAAGCGCGTGCGCGGTGGCCTGCTGGTGCAGGATCGCGCACCGGCGCCCACCGACCCGCAGCAGTGGACCGTGGTCTCGTCACGCCAGCCCACGGCCGACGAACAGCGCGATCTGCTGTTCGCGTGGAAGAGTGTTGCGAGCGTGAAGAGCAATGCCATCGTGCTCGCGCGCAACGGCGCGACCATCGGCATCGGCGCCGGTCAGATGAGCCGCGTGGATGCGAGCTTCGTGGCGGTGCACAAGGCCACCACGCTGGGTCACGACACCAAGGGCTCGGCGCTCGGCAGCGATGCGTTCTTTCCGTTCCGCGATGGTATCGACCAGGCCGCCGCGGCGGGCGTGACCTGCATCGTGCAGCCCGGGGGCTCGGTGCGCGACGACGAAGTGATTGCCGCCGCCAACGAACATGGAATCGCCATGGTGTTCACCGGCGAGCGGCTGTTCCGCCACTGATCAGCCGCGGGCGAGCTCCGTGATCGCCCGCACCAGCGCATCGAGTTCCGCCGTGGTCGTGAACAGCTGTGGGGTGACCCGAACACCGGTCACGCCCGCCGTGTTGATGCCCACGGTGAAGATGCGGTACCGGTCCATGAGCGCCGAAGCGAGCACGCCGGGTTTCATCCCCCCGATGCCGACGTTGGCGATGGCCCCCGTGCGCGACGGGTCGGTCGGCGTGAACACCTGCACCCGCGGAATGCCCCGCACCTTGGTGGTCCAGTACTGCTGCAGCCAACGCAGCCGTTCCTGCTTGCGCTGGATGCCGATGGACTCGTGAAAGGCGATCGCGTCCTCGATGGCGAGATCGGTCGCGACCGGGTGCGTGCCTGTATGATTGAGTTTGCGGATATCGTTGACCGCAACGCCTTCGTCGCCAAAAAGGGGCCAGAGCTTCTCGAGCGCGCCGGGCTTCACGTACAGGATCCCCGCCCCCAACGGCGCTCCCAGCCACTTGTGGAGGGAGGCGCCGTAGAAGTCGCAGTCGAGGTCGGGGATGCGGAAGTCGAGCTGCGCAAAAGCGTGTGCGCCGTCCACCATCACCGGGACTCCGCGCGCATGGGCCATGTCGCAGATCTTCCGCACCGGAAGCACGTGGCCGGTGATGTTGATCATGTGACACACCATCAGCAGCTTGGTGCGCGGCGTGATGGCGTTGGCGTACACCTGCACCACCTCGTCGTCGGACTTCGGGTCGAGCGGCACGGTCACGCGCGTGTTCACGATGCCCCAACGCCGCTCCATGAGCTTGAACTGATCGAGCATCGCACCGTAGTCGTGCACGCTCATCACCGCTTCGTCGCCCGCCTTCCAGTCGAACCCGCTGATCACCGTATCGAGTGATTCGGTGGTGTTGCGTGTGATGATGAGCTCGTCGGTGCGACATCCGGCGAGAGCGGCGAGCTTGCCCTGCACCCGGTTCTTGTTCGGATACTGCACCGTGCGCATGTACCGCGAACTCACGGCGTTCACGTCGCGGATGTGCTGGAGGTAGCGCTCCAGCACCGGCTGCGACTGCATGGAGTAGTACCCGTGCTCCAGGTGGATGAAGTCCGTGGGGACCACGTACCGGGCCCGCAGCTCCGTCCAGAAGTCTTCGCGGCGCGCCAGCGCGGCCGGTGGCGTGGCGGCCAGGAGCCGCCGCTCGGCGGGCGAGAGCGCGAGGCCGATGGCGGCACCGCCGAGAGTACGGAGAAAATCGCGCTTGTG
>DCZC01000058.1:4129-7020 GCA_002331565.1 Gemmatimonas sp. UBA2094 | reverse complement strand
CAGCCCGGCCAACCGCCGGCCGGAGGCGTCCCCAATCTTGCCGGCCTCGCCGGCGCGATGGGCGCCATGGGCGGAGCCGGGGGTGGTGAGCCCAACCCGCGCCCCTATGCGCAGGTCATCACGCCGCGCGCCAAGAGCAAGAAGGGCGTGTTCGACGTGCACCAGATCGGCTCGCGACTCTACTTCGAAATCCCGGCCGGCCAGCAGGGGAAGGACTTCCTCGTCACCACGGTGCTCGCCGGCACCAACGACGCGATCAACGGCAGCCTGTACGGCCCCGAGCGCGTGATCCGCTTCGAGCGCCGCGACAACCGCATCCTCGTGCGTGAGGCGAACTACCTCAACGTGGCGAGCGACAGCGCACAGCAGTCGCGTCAGGCCATGAACCTCATCTCGTTCTTCCCGATCATCGCCACGCTCAATGTCGAAGCCTACGGCAAGGACAGCGCGGCGGTGGTCGAAGTGACGCGCATGTTCACCGGCGGCACGCAGGAGTTCACGGCGCGCGGCCGGCGCGCCACCGTCGACGCGAGCCGCTCGTACGTGGACAAGTTCAGCGCGTTCGCTCGCAACGTGAACGTCACCGCGGTGCAGACGTACACCGCGGCGCCGGGCGGCGGCATTCCGGGGCTGCCGATCCCCGGGCTCGGCGGCGGCGCCGGCAACGCCACCACTGAGGCCTACACCTTCTCCCTCGTGCGGCTCCCCGACGAGCCCATGATGCCGCGCCTCTACGACCGTCGCGTGGGCTACTTCGTGTCGCCCAAGCGTGACTTCGGGTCGCCGGAGCAGCGCGTCGTGTCGCGCGACTACATCAAGCGCTGGCGCCTCGAGTGCTCCGACAAGAAGGACGGCAGCCTCTGCGTGCCGAAGAAGCCGATCACGTACTACGTGGATCCGGCCACGCCGGCGTACCTCAAGCCGTTCATCCGCGCCGGCATCGAGGAGTGGCAGTCGGCGTTCGAAGCGGCCGGCTTCGCGAAGGGCATCGTGGCGGCCGATGCGCCGAACGACCCCGAGTTCTCGGGTGAAGACGCGAGCGTGACGATGGTGCGCTGGCTGCCGTCGCCCACGGCCAATGCGCAGGGGCCCAGCCTTGTCGATCCCCGCACCGGCGAAATTCTCGACGCCGACGTGCAGATGTACCACAACATCCTCGATCTGCAGCGCGAGTGGTACTTCTCGCAGGTCGGACACCTCGACGCGCGCGCGCAGACGTTCCCCTTCCCCGACTCGCTGATGGGGCGCCTGATTCAATTCGTCGTGGCGCACGAAGTGGGACACACGCTCGGCTTCCGGCACAACTTCAAGGGCAGCTCGATGTACCCGCTCGACTCCATCCGCAGCCGCACGTGGGTGGCGAAGATGGGGCACTCGCCGAGCATCATGGACTACGCCCGCTTCAACTACGTGGCGCAGCCGGAAGACAAGCTGCCGCTCGAGACGCTCGTGCCGAAGGTGGGGCCGTACGACAAGTACGCCACCATGTGGGGCTACACGCCCATTGCCGGTGCGCGCACCCCCGAAGCGGAACTGCCGAAGCTCGACGAATGGTCGCGCCTGCAGGACAGCATCCCGTGGTATCGTTTCGCCGATGACGCGAGCGCCAGCCAGGCCGACCCGGGCGAGCAGTCGGAAGCCGTGGGTGATGCCGACGCGGTGCGCGCCAGCACGCTTGGCTTCAAGAACATCGCCCGCGTGATGAAGCTCGTGGAGTCGGCGTCCACGGCCGACAAGACCAAGGACTTCTCGCTCCTGCGCGAGAGCTACGACGGCGTGATCGGGCAGTGGACGCTCGAAGCCAATCACGTGACCAAGATCATCGGCTCCGTGAACCGGCAGGAGAAGCGGGTGAGCCAGAGCGGGCCGGTGTGGACGCCGGTGCCCCGCGCCCGCCAGAAGGACGCGATGACCTTCCTCAACACGCAGGTGTTCGCGACGCCGTCGTATCTCACCGAGCTGTCCATCCTGCGCAAGCTCGAGTCCGACGGCAACATCAACCGTGTCGCCGGTGCGCAGGCGCGTGTGCTGTCGTCACTCGTGAACAACGGGCGCATGCAGCGCATGATCGAGCTCGAAGCGACGACCCCGAACAAGGCCTCGGTGTACTCGCTCGGCGAGATGCTCACCGACCTGCGCCGCGGCCTCTGGAAGGAGATCTACGCCGGCCAGCCGATCGATGCGTATCGTCGCCGGCTCCAGACGCTCTATCTCGAGGCGATGGCGAGCAAGATCAAGCCGGCCGCGCCGAGCGCGCAGGAAGTGGCCATCGCGCAGTTCCTCGGCGGCGGCATCGTGAACACGCGCGACTTCCGTCCGCTCCTCAAGGACGAAATGCGCACGCTCGACCGCGAGCTCGCGGCGGCGATCGGCCGCACGGGCGATCGTACCACGCGCGCGCATCTGCAGGATGGGCGTGATCAGATCAAGGCGATGCTGGATACGGACGGGAAGTAAGCAGGAAGCAGGTGGCAGGACGTTGAACGGCCGCTCCAGAGCTCCGGGGCGGCCGTTCGGCTTTCATGGCGGTTCAGCGTCCCGTCCAGTGCCAGGACAGCCACGGCGTATGGTTGATCTCGTTCGCCGGCCGCCACGCGGACCCCCAGGGTGAGCGTGAACTGCACCCCGGCGCGAGCGGAACCGCCAAATCGCGCGTACTATCGGATATGCCGGGCGATGGACGTGGCCCGCCCCTCTCGCGCTCCCGTTTCCTGCCCCATGTGGATCGTTTCGCTGGCCCTGCGCCGGCCATACACCTTCATCGTCGGCGCCCTGTTGGTGGTGCTGTTCGGAGTGCTTTCGGCACTGCGCATGCCGACCGACATCCTGCCGGAACTCGACGTGCCGGTCGTCTCGGTGATCTGGTCGTACAGCGGCCTGCCCCCCGAGGA
>DCZC01000058.1:1043-3892 GCA_002331565.1 Gemmatimonas sp. UBA2094 | reverse complement strand
GGCATCGAGCACATCGAATCGCAGTCGCTGGCGGGCATCACCGTGGTGAAGGTGTTCTTCCAGCCGGACGCCTCGGTGGAGAGCGCGGTGTCGCAGATCGCGGCGCAGTCGCAGACCATTCTGCGGGTCATGCCGCCGGGGGCGAATTCGCCTCTCATCATCCGCTACAACGCCGCCAACGTGCCGGTGCTGCAGCTCGCCCTCGGCGGTGATTCGCTCTCCGAGCAGCAGCTCAACGACCTGGGCACCAATGGTATCCGCACGCGCCTCGCCACGGTGCGCGGCGCCAGCGTACCCCAGCCCTACGGCGGGCGCTCGCGGCTCATCAACGTGGACCTCGATCCGGCACAGCTGCAGGCCCGCGGGCTCTCGCCCAGCGACGTGGCCGATGCCGTGAGCGTGCAGAACCTGGTGCTGCCCGGCGGCACCGCCAAGATCGGCGAACGCGAATACGCCGTGCGCGTGAACGGCAGCCCGAATGTCGTGGAGGCGCTGAACGACCTGCCGGTGCGCGTGGTGAACGGGGCCGTGGTGCGCATCCGCGACGTGGCGCAGGTGCGCGACGGCTACGCCGTGCAGACCAACATCGTGCACCGCGACGGCGTGCGCGGCGCGCTGGTCACGGTGCTCAAGTCGGGGGGCGCCTCCACCATCGACGTGGTGAACCGCGTGCGCGAGGCGTTGCCGGGGATCCTCGCCGCGCTGCCGTCGGCGCTCAAGGTGGACGTGCTCGCCGACCAGTCGCTTTTCGTAAAGGCCGCACTCGAGGGCGTCGTGGTGGAAGCCCTCATCGCCGCGTGTCTGACGGCCGCGATGATCCTGCTCTTCCTCGGCAGCTGGCGCAGTACGCTCATCGTGGCGCTCTCCATTCCGCTCTCCATCCTGGTGAGCGTCACGGTGCTGTGGGCGCTCGGCCAGACGCTCAACGTGATGACGCTGGGCGGGCTCGCGCTCGCCGTCGGCGTGCTGGTGGACGATGCCACGGTGGGGATCGAGAACATCCACCGCATGCAGGAGCACGAACCCGACATCGAGCGGGCCATCATGCAGGGCGCGGGACAGATCGCCGTGCCCACGCTGGTGTCGACGCTGGCGATCTGCATCGTGTTCGTGCCCATCTTCTTTCTGAGCGGCGCCGCCGGCTCGCTGTTCCGTCCGCTGGCCATGGCGGTGGTGTTCGCCATGATGGCGTCGTACGTGATTTCGCGCACGCTGGTGCCCACGCTCGTCAAGTTCGCGATGCAGCGCGAACGCGCCATCGAAGCGAAACGCGCCGGGCTGCCGCCGCGCCCCGGCCTGTTCGCCCGCCTGCACTTCGGGTTCGAGCACTGGTTCGAAGGGCAGCGCGTGCGCTACCGCCTCGCCCTCGCGTCGATGCTGGCCAAGCCGGCGCGACTGCTCGCCGGCATCGTGCTGGTCATCGTCTCCGCCGGGGCGCTGGTACCGTGGCTGGGGCGCGACTTCTTTCCGCAGGTCGATGCCGGGCAGATCCGCCTGCATCTGCGCGCGCCGGTGGGCACGCGACTCGAGGAGACGGCGCGCATGGTGGCCGCCGTGGAAGCACGCATCCGCGCGGTCATCCCGCCGGAGGACGTGGCCACCATTCTCGACAACGTGGGCATCGCGAGCACGAGTCTCACCAACCTCGCATTCAGCGACAACCCCACCACCGGCGTCACCGACGCCGACCTGCTGATCGTGCTCACCGACGAGCGGAAGGGAGAAACGGCACAGTACGCGAGCGAGATCCGTCGCGTGCTGCGCGAGGAGTTCCCCAACGTATTGGTGTTCTTCCAGTCGGCCGACATCATCGGGCAGATCCTCAACGCGGGCCTCCCCGCCCCGGTGAACGTGCAGGTCACGGGCACCAATCGCGCCGAGAACATCGTGGTGGCGCGCGCGCTGGAGGCACGACTGCGCAAGATACCCGGCGCGGTGGACGTGTACCTGCAGCAGCGCCTCGAAGCCCCGCAGCTCACCGTCAACGTCGACCGCACGCGGGCCGGCTCGTTGGCGCTCACCACGCGCGAGGTGGCGAGTGACCTGCTCGTGTCGCTCGCGTCGAGCGGGCAGACGCAGCCCAACGTGTGGCTCAATCCGCAGAACGGCGTGCAGTACACCGTGAGCGTGCAGACGCCGCAGTATCGCGTGTCGTCGCTGGAATCACTCGGCCAGACGCCGGTGTCCGGGGCCGGCGGCGCCACGCCGCAGCTGCTCGAGAACGTCGCCACCATCGCGCGCGGCAGCGGCATGGCTGTGGTGAGCCATTACGACGTGTCCCCGGTGTTCGATGTGTATGCCAACGTGCAGCACCGTGACCTGGGCGCGGTCGCAGCCGACATCGACATGGTGCTCGATTCCATCCGCCCGTCGCTGCCGAAGGGGGCGACGCTCGTGATGCGCGGTCAGGTGGCCAGCATGCGCGAATCGTACAAGGGGCTCGCGACGGGGCTGCTCTTCGCCGTGGTGCTCGTGTACCTCATCATGGTCGTCAACTTCCAGAGCTGGCTCGATCCGTTCATCATCAGCAGCGCGCTGCCGGTGGCGCTCACGGGGGTGATCTGGATGCTGTTCGCCGCCGGCAACACCATCAGCGTGCCCGCCTTCATGGGCGCCATCATGAGTGTGGGTGTCGCGACCGCCAACGGCATTCTCGTGGTGGCCTTCGCCAACGAGCGCATGGACGCCGGCCTGTCGGCGCTCGACGCGGCGCTCGACGCCGCCGCAACACGCCTGCGCCCCGTGGTCATGACGGCGGCGGCGATGATCGTGGGCATGATTCCCATGGCGCTCGGCGTGGGCGAAGGCGGTGAGCAGAACGCCCCGCTGGGCCGCGCCGTGATCGGCGG
>DCZC01000058.1:406-677 GCA_002331565.1 Gemmatimonas sp. UBA2094 | reverse complement strand
GTACTGCTGGTGGTGTTCGCCGGCATGCTCGCCGCCGGTGCCCTGCCCCGCCTCGCCCAGTCGCGCGCCCGCGAACGGGAGCGCGAACAGGTGAGCGCCGCTCCCACGGTGTTCACCGAAACGGTCCGCAACGACACCACCAGCACNNCCGCTCGAACTGCCGGGCTCCGTGAGCGGGTTGCACGAGACGCCCATCTTCGCGCGTGCGAATGGCTTCGTGCGCACGCTGCGCGTGGATATCGGCTCGGTGGTGCGCACGGGTGACACCCTG
>DCZC01000058.1:0-201 GCA_002331565.1 Gemmatimonas sp. UBA2094 | reverse complement strand
TGGTGCTCGACATGCCCGAAGTGCGTGAGCAGGCGCTGCAGGCCGCGGCCGTGGTGGAACAGACCGAAGCCAGCGCCGCACTCGCCCGGGCCACGCTCAAGCGCTGGCAGCAGCTCGCGCAGCAGGGCGTGGTCACGCCGCAGGAGCTCGACGAGCGACAGGCGCAGGCCAACGTCACCGAAGCCAACCTGCGCGCGGCCC